>NZ_JBBMFP010000031.1:0-57308 GCF_040095955.1 Blautia caccae
ACTTTCTGGATTTTTCGGCAGACCTGCCGCAGATTAAATGAAATGCTCTCCAGATAAACCGATTATACCTTCCTCCCCCCACTCTGTCAATCCCATAAAAATCCACAAAAATTTTCCTTCCGCCTTCCAACGCTCAGTTACCCGGGCATGGGCATCTCCCACGCCCGGGTGACGTCCGTTCTGCATATTTTTTTCAAATACCTCTTGACATTTCCCATTTTCCATGCAATACTACTCACCATAAAGCAAAGGCGCTTTGGATTCCCCATCCAAGGCGCCCTTTTTGTTTGCTCATTTATACCCCAAAATAAATCTCGAAAGGAGTGCTGTGAATATGCCAAAAGATATTCCCACACTATATGGAAGCCTGGTTTTCAGCGACAAAGTGATGCGCAACAAACTCCCGAAGGACGTATACAAAGCCCTTCACAAAACCATTCAAAATGGAACCCACCTGGAACTGGACGTAGCCAATTCCGTAGCTGTAGCCATGAAAGAATGGGCCGTAGAAAACGGCGCCACACACTTTACCCACTGGTTCCAGCCCATGACCGGCTATACCGCTGAAAAACACGACAGCTTCATATCACCCAATGGAAGCGGTGAAGTCATCATGGAATTTTCCGGCAAAGAACTGGTAAAAGGAGAACCCGATGCGTCCAGTTTCCCCTCAGGCGGCCTGCGTGCCACATTTGAAGCAAGAGGTTACACAAACTGGGACCCTACATCGCCAGCTTTTATCAAAGATAACACACTTTACATACCAACAGCATTTTGTTCCTTCAGCGGAGAAGCACTGGATAAAAAAACGCCCCTGCTCCGCTCCATGGAAGCGTTGAATAAAGAAGCCGTTAAAATGCTCCATCTCCTTGGCAACAAGGAAATAACCAGTGTCTCCACCACGGTAGGACCGGAACAGGAATACTTCCTTGTCCCTAAAGAGCTTTACGAAAAAAGACGGGATCTCATCTTTACAGGCAGAACACTGTTCGGTGCCCCTGCCCCCAAAGGCCAGGAAATGGAGGACCACTACTTTGGTGCTCTGAAACCGAGAATTGCTGCCTACATGCATGAACTGGATGAGGAACTCTGGAAACTGGGCATTCCGGCCAAGACAAAACACAACGAAGTGGCTCCTGCCCAGCACGAACTGGCCCCTGTTTTCGATACTGCCAACGTGGCGGTTGACCACAACCAGCTCACCATGGAAATCATGAAAAAAACAGCGGAGAAGCATGGCCTTGTCTGCCTTCTCCATGAAAAACCCTTCGACGGCATCAACGGAAGCGGCAAGCACAACAACTGGTCCATGTCAACCAACACAGGTATCAACCTGCTGGACCCGGGCAAAACTCCTGCCGAAAACATTCAATTCCTGGTATTTCTTATG
Organism: Blautia caccae; assembly: GCF_040095955.1. NCBI lineage: Bacteria > Bacillati > Bacillota > Clostridia > Lachnospirales > Lachnospiraceae > Blautia > Blautia caccae. Next base: position 1,391 of record NZ_JBBMFP010000031.1, read on the forward strand.
GCTGTGATCAAAGCAGTGGATGACTACGCAGACCTTATGCGTGTATCTGCTGCCAGCGCCGGCAATGACCATCGTCTCGGCGGCAACGAAGCACCTCCTGCCATCGTCTCCATCTTCATCGGCGATGAGCTGGAAAGTGTACTGAAATCTATTGAGGAGGACGCTTACTTCGGAAAGGCCCATCCCGTACAGTTGGAAACCGGTGCACATGTACTGCCTCACTTTACCAAGGACACTACAGACAGAAACCGCACCTCACCTTTTGCCTTCACGGGCAACAAATTTGAATTTCGTATGCTGGGCTCCGCCGCGTCTGTGGCAAATCCCAATATGGTTTTGAACACCGCTGTGGCAGAGGCTCTGTCCCAGTTCTACAATGAACTAAAAGACACTGCGCCGGAGGAAATGGAGCATGCCGTCCATGAACTAATCAAACGCGCAGTCAAAAAGCATAAAAAAGTTATTTTCAACGGTAACGGCTACACAGAAGATTGGGTAAAAGAGGCAGAATCCAGAGGACTTTACAACCTGGTTTCTACACCTGAAGCCCTTCCCCGCTTTATTGCCGATAAAAATCTGGATTTGTTTATCAAACACGGTGTATTTACCAGGGAGGAGATTTTCTCCCGCTATGAGATTCTTCTGGAGACCTATTCCAAAACCGTTGCCATCGAATCCAAAACCATGCAGGAAATGCTCATAAAAGATTTTCTCCCGGCAGTCAACCGCTACGCCGCTGCTGCTGCCAAACAGGTATCCGATAAAAAAGCTCTGCTTGCGGAACTCTCCACTACATCTGAGGAAGCCCTGGTGTCAAACCTGACTGAAATCTCCAACCGTATTGCAGCCGGTGTAACCACCTTAAAAGAGGCAACCGCCAAAGCTGAATCTACAGTGGATATGCAGAAGCAGGCTGACCTGTTCCTCACTGAAGTTCTTCCTGTAATGGAAGAGCTGAAGAACGCTGCAAATGAAGCAGAAATAAAAATTCCTGATGAAATACTTCCATATCCGACCTATGACCATCTGTTATTTTACGTCTAAGGAGACAGCCCCATGGAATTACAGTCAGATATGGAAATAAAAGAAGCCTGCGGTGTATTTGGCATCTTTAATCCAAACGGGGAGGATGCTGCGTCATCCATTTACTACGGCCTCTGCTCTCTGCAGCACCGGGGCCAGGAATCCTGCGGCATCGCCGTTTGTGATACCAAAGGTCCCAAAGGCAACATGAATACTCACAAAGGAATGGGGCTGGTAAGTGAAGTCTTTAAGGATGATATCCTCGAGAAGCTTCACGGTAATCTGGGTATCGGCCACGTCCGTTATTCCACCACAGGGGCTGCCACTCTTTCAAACGCGCAGCCTCTGGTATTGAATTACATTAAGGGAACACTTGCTCTGGCCCATAACGGGAATCTGGTGAACACTCAGGACCTCAGATGTGAACTGGAACAAACCGGAGCAATATTCCATACAACCACGGATTCGGAAGTCATCGCTTACTGCATCGCCAGGGAAAGAGTCCGCACTCACAATGTAGAAGAGGCAATTCTGCATACGGCAAAAAAAATACGCGGAGCCTATGGACTGGTCATTGCCAGCCCCAGAAAGCTGATAGGCGTCCGTGACCCTCTTGGCCTGAAGCCGCTCTGCCTTGGCAAACGTGATTCATCTTATATCATTGCTTCCGAGAGCTGCGCCCTCTCTGCAATCGGCGCAGAATTTATCCGTGATATCCGTCCGGGTGAGATTCTCACCATCACGGCGGATGGCATTACCTCCAACTGCCAGCTATGCCAGGAGACTCATGCACACTGCATTTTTGAGTACATCTATTTTGCGCGGCTGGACAGTACCCTGGACGGCGTCAATATCTATGATGCCCGCATCCGTGCAGGCGCAGCCCTTGCGGCGGCATATCCTGCAGATGCAGACCTTGTGACCGGCGTCCCGGATTCCGGGATTCCGGCAGCTAAAGGCTATTCGGAAGCGTCAGGGATTCCATTTGCATTAGCCTTTTATAAAAACAGCTATGTGGGAAGAACCTTCATCAAACCGACACAAAAAGAGCGTGAATCAAGCGTCCGGCTGAAATTAAATGTTTTAGAACCTGTTGTGCGGGATAAACGTATTATCCTTGTTGACGACTCCATCGTCCGCGGCACAACCATAGCGAACCTCATCCGTATGCTGAAAAAAGCCGGAGCAAAAAGCGTTCATGTTCGTGTCAGCTCTCCACCGTTTCTGTATCCTTGTTACTTTGGAACAGATATTCCATCCAACAAACAGTTAATTGCTTCTTCCCACACAGCTAATGAAATCTGCGCCATGATCGGTGCCGATTCCCTGGGTTATATGAACCCACGGGACCTGCAGTCCATGGTGGGAAAATTGCCTCTGTGCAAAGCCTGCTTTGACAGCCATTATCCCATGGATATCACAGGCCATACAGCAGACAACAAACAATAGATAATCTATACCGGTTTCCTGCTGTTATCAACAGTAATTGCGGAGATGCGCGGTCATTTCCCGTGGCCGTCATTTTCCGATTACATATATCACATTTTTCTTTATGCAAAGGTGCGTATTTTCAGAGTCTCCCATAACTCTTAAATACGCACCTTTTTTGTTTTTATTCTGGGAAGGAAAATGTAAAAACTTGAAAAAGGAAGGAGATATTTTTATGAGTGATTTTTCATCTGTAAACACGATCTGGGTACTTTTAGGCGCCGCACTGGTCTTCTTTATGCAGGCAGGCTTTGCCATGGTGGAGACCGGTTTTACACGGGCCAAAAACGCCGGCAATATTATTATGAAAAACCTGATGGATTTCTGTATCGGTACCCCTGCCTTCTGGCTGGTGGGCTTTGGTATTATGTTCGGCTCCCGCAGCGGCTTTTTCGGTTCCGTGGCAGGCATTGCCTCTGAATCCAATTACGGCACAGCCATGCTTCCGGACGGTGTTCCGTTCTGGGCATTCCTGATCTTTCAGACTGTTTTCTGTGCAACCTCCGCAACCATTGTCTCAGGTGCCATGGCTGAGAGGACCAAATTTTCATCTTACTGCATTTACAGCCTTCTCATCAGCTTGGTGGTATACCCCATCTCCGGTCATTGGATCTGGGGCGGCGGCTGGCTGGCACAGATGGGATTCCATGACTTTGCAGGTTCCTGCGCGGTTCATATGGTAGGCGGAATTGCTGCCCTTGTAGGTGCCAAAATTCTTGGCCCCCGTATTGGCAAATACTCAAAAAGCGGCAAATCAAAAGCTATCCCGGGCCACAATCTGACTGTAGGCGCCTTAGGTGTCTTTATTCTCTGGTTCTGCTGGTTTGGATTCAACGGTGCCTCCACGGTATCTATGGAGGGCGATGCCATTGTCTCTGCCGGAAAAATATTTGTCACAACCAACCTTGCCGCTGCTGTGGCGACCGTTACAGTCATGTGCATTACATGGATCATGTATAAAAAACCGGATGTTTCCATGTCACTGAATGGTACGCTGGCAGGACTTGTAGCCATCACGGCAGGCTGTGACACCGTTTCCCCCACATCCGCTGCTGTCATTGGCATTCTGGCCGGATTCGTGGTTGTATTCGGTATTGAATTTATTGATAAAATCTGTAAAATTGATGACCCTGTGGGCGCTGTCGGCGTTCACGGTATGTGCGGTGCACTGGGAACCCTCTGCGTGGGCCTTTTCTCAGACGGTGCAGGCACGCAAGCCAAAGGACTTTTAGTTGGCGGCGGTTTCCATCAGTTAGGTGTACAGTTCATCGGCTTCCTTGCAACTGCAGCCTGGGTTGTTGTGACTATGATTGTTATTTTCCAGGCAATCAAACACACCGTCGGCCTCCGCGTATCCGCTGATGAGGAGATTGCGGGACTGGATATCAGGGAACACGGACTTACCAGCAGCTACGCTGACTTTGTAACACAGGATTCCATGGGCACAGTTCCAAGCGTCATGGGCACAGCCAAAAAATACACCCCGGCATCAGAAGGCTCCTCTGCCACGCAGGCGCCTGCCGAAGTACCAGGGGAATTTCCAAAAGAAGGAACCACAGTACACAAACTCACAAAAGTGGTCATTATCACAAGACGCAGCAAGCTGGAAGACTTTATGCACGCCATGAATGAAATCGGAGTGACTGGTATTACTATCACCAACGTACTGGGCTGCGGAATCCAGAAAGGCTCCACCACCTATTACAGGGGTGTTGAGATGGATATGAATCTTCTTCCAAAAGTCAAGATAGAGATTGTCGTCAGTCTTGTTCCTGTCCAGAAAGTGATTGATACTGCAAAAACGATTCTTCATACCGGGCAGATTGGAGACGGCAAGGTATTCATATACGATATAGAAAATGTAGTTAAAATCCGTACAGGAGAGGAAGGTTTCCTGGCACTTCAGGACACTTCACCTGAGGAGTAAAATATAACTTTCCACAAAATAGTCCCGCCGGACAGCATCCGGCGGGACTATTGCGTGTACCTGTTATTCATTATCTGCGGTTCATTTTCTTTCTCTTAGCAGAAACCACTACTGCAAACACAGCGCCTGCGGAGAGAACTGCCAGCATCAGATAGCCTGCCATGTTCATGGTATCTCCCGTCTTCGGAACTGTCTTGGTCAGTTTCTTGAATGTTACGGAAATCTTGTGGTTTGCGCTCACATCCTCAAATGTGTACTTGCTGTTTTTCACGGTAACAGCCTTGCCGTCCACAGTAACCTGGGAAATCTGGTATCCCTTGTTTGGAGTGATGGTGAATGTCGCGTCATTGCCTTCCATAACTTTAACGCTGCCGGAAGGAGAAATCTTACCATTGGAACCTGCGGATGCAGTGATCGTATACTGTTCTTTTACGCTGAAAGGAACTGTAATGGTCTTCTTCTCAACAGTCATATCTGTCCAGCCTTTTTCTGTATACTCTTCCAACTGGAACACTACCTGAAGTTCCATTTTTCCTGCTTTATTCAATGTCAACTTCGCGGTATACGGAGATTTTTTCCAGGTACCCTTTGCAGAAGCACCCCATTTCCAGCTCTCAGGAACCCATCTGGTATCCTGTGATTCCGGTTTCTGATTGTCCATGCCGTTTCCGTTTGCTGCAATATTTACAACAGCATTTTTGTCATAGACGCCGTTTACTTCGATGCCCGTCACGCTGGAACCCTCGAATGTGATAATTGTCTTTGCGGATGAGCTGCTGCTCACCTTGCTCTCCATTGCCTCATCGGGGTTATATTTTACTCTTGTCACAAAAGAATATCTTGTGTTTGGTTTTAATCCGCTGAAAACTTCGCTGTCCTGCCATTTTACAGGATTTCCGTTTTCAAGCACTGCATATTCCTGACCGTTTACGGCTCTGAGGGTAATGCTGTTTTCTGTCCTTCCGATGCAGACCGGAGCTTCAGGAGCCGCTGCTGCTGCCTTTTTGGTCGTAACTTTCAGAACATCGCTGACAGGGCTTTCCATCTGTTTGTCTTTGTCAAATTTGACACGTGTAACAAACTTATATTCTTTGCCTGCTGTCAGTCCCTTGAATTCGCCTGTACTGTTCCAACTGATATCGCCGCTGTCCAGATATACGCCGTATTCCAGGTCTGCTGTAGAGGTATCGAGTTTAATCGTTGTGTCTGTCTTCTCCGCAAGCTTCGGAGCTGCTTTCGGCTTATCTGCCGCTGCCTTTAATGTGTGTACCGCTGCTGCTTTACTCCAGTCACTGTCAGAATATGGTTTATCAGCTTTATCGTTACCCTTGATCATAACATAAGCCAGATAATCTGTGTCAGGCTTCAGGTCCTTGAACTCACCGGTATCATTGGTCAGCTCCACTGCTTTTGCCTTGCTGTCCTTTAATGCCAGCTTATAACTGTAAGTATACTTGTCGGCGTCACTGCCAGGTTTCAGCACAACACTTGTGTCTGTCACTTTTTCAACAAGAGGTTTCTCTGGTGTATCCGCTTTTTGCGGCGTATTCTTGTCAGTATTGGTATTTGTCGAATTGTGTATCTCATTGTCTTTATTTACCAAGGCATTATTCTGCTGTTGGTGGCTCTTAGAGGTATCTCCCTTCGGCTCTTCCTTTTTATCCCCGTCTGTTTTTGGTGGATCGAGGCTGTCAGATGGTGGATTTACTGCCGTGTTATTATCTATGGCCGGCGTTTCATCCAGCGTATTTCCCATATCTGTCGGTGGGTTTACATCACCACTGCCATCCGGTTTGTTGGTATCATCCGGTTTCTGTGTCTCGTCTGGTTTTTCCGTCCCGTCCGGCACATTTACTTTATTGCCTTCTACACCGGTATTCGTCTGATCTGTTCCCTCAGGTTTTTGAACTTCAGTGTTTAAACTGTCATCCTGCGGTTTATTAGTTTCTGCATTTTTATCTGTAACGTCTGTCTTTGGCGTTTCCTCAACTTTTGGAGTTTCATTCTTTACCTCTTCCTGCTTTGGAGTCTCCGCCTGTATTGCTGCAGCTTCTGTTTTTACTTTCAGCTGATCTGCATCCTGTACTGTCTCTGCATCTTTTGTCTTCTGAGCAAATACATACTCCGTCTCAGCCTTCAGTCCTGTAAATGAAACTGTCTTTGCCGTCTTATCATACTGTTTATCTTCTGCCCATTTCCATGTGCTTCCATTTTCCTGAATGCCGTATACATACCCCTCTTTTGTCTTCAGGGTCACGCTGTCCGCCGTCTTCTTGGACAGTTCCGGTTTTCCTGCTGCCTCTGTGCTCTTGCCCGTCCCCTCTTCCGCTGCGGAAACATAAACGGTTGCCATGGAAAATACCATGATAAAAGTAAGAAACATCGCCAGCATTCTTTTCACTTTACGCTTCATAATCTTTCACCTCTTTCATTCATTATCTGCCTGTGAATAACCACTCCTTTTCTATATTACTATTATAGCAAATCGTCGTTGCAATGAATAGTATATTAATAAACTTTAAGAAAACTTTGTCGATATTTCCCAAATATCCTGTTCAATATCTGGCAGTAATTTTTATAAATCTTCGTAAGAAACCAGAAAAAACAGGGATGCTATCTTGACTTTTTCTTTTGGGTAGTATAAAATTAGAGGGTCGTAAGGAAATATCATAAATATTATGTTTCTGTAGCTCAGCTGGATAGAGCGACCGCCTCCTAAGCGGTAGGTCGGGTGTTCGAATCACCTCAGGAACGTACAAAAGGGGCTTATCTTGAATATCTCAAGACAAGCCCCTTTTCAATCCTCATTCCTCAAACAAAACTTTTACTGCTCCCATGCCGCAGTTGATATCAAAGAAGTTCTCAGCACCGGTATTTACCTTATAAGTACCGCCCATGCCTCCAAACTGATTATCACCCACTCTGACATCTCCCATTCCTACCTTCACCCTGTATCCGTATTCCGAAGGTGCCACAAGGCTTGCCGCGATCTCTCCCATGCCGCAGTCCAGTTTACATCTGCCCCGCATCTGGCCTTCCAGCATGATTTTACCCATACCGCATTTGATCTTGGCAGCACCGCTGTAATAATCTGCCAGCACAATCTCACCGGCCCCCAGATCCAGGGTACTGGCATCTGCCAGGATTCCTCTTCCCACCAGTTTTCCTGCACCCAGTTTTATCTTCACATCTTTAAAATGATATCCTCTCGGTATAATGATAATGATTTTCCGCTCCGAGAAAATATTGGTAATGTTACTCAGCAGGAACAGATCCCTATACCCTCTGTCTTTTATCTTCCAGACTCCATCCCTTACCTCTTCTCTGCAGTCCCCGTTTGGATAACATGACAGGTCGAGGGCAAACTCATCACCCTCCTTGATGATAGCGTCCGCCATTCCGATATCAATGTTCAGAGAATGGATCATCACATTATTCTCACGGAAAACTTTTCTGATTTCCAGTGTGCCGTTCTTCCAGTCCTCCTCCCATTTTCTTCTGTCAGCCTTATCCTGCTGCGGCCCGTTATCCTGGGTCCGGTCAGCCTCCGGTTTTACATTCTCCTGAGTTCCGAACCCATCCGTACCGGATGCACCAGTCTTACTTCCCTGTCCGGACCGGCTCTGCGGCTGGCCTGCCCCCTCTTCGTTTATATGTTCTGTCTTAACCCGGCTCTGCGCTTCGGCAGTCTCTTTTTTCTTTACCTGTTCTTCCGTTTTGACTTGACTCCGCTCTTTGTCATTCTCACCTGCATTTACCTGCTCTTCCACGCTCATCCGTTTCTGCTCTGTACTGTCATCTCCTGTGCTGACTTGCCTATCCGCTCTCTTCTGACCCTGTGCTGCGTCTTCCTCTTCCGTCGTATCACCTGTCGCCTGATCTATCTGCCACTCCATCTCAGCCTGCCATTCCAGTCGAATCTGATTCTGTTCCTCACCGGAAGATTTTTTCTCCTCCTCAGCGCTCTGTCCCCGGAACGAGTTTTCTGCCTCCGGCTCCCCTCCCGAAGGCATTTCACCTCCGGCAAGCTGACCGCCGCCCAGCAGCATATCCGTACTGACGCCAAATATATCTGCCAGGGGAACCAGCATCATAATATCAGGGCAGGAGAGACCGCTCTCCCATTTACTTACTGCCTGAGCGGAGATTCCCAGCTTCTCAGCAAGCTGTGCCTGTGTAAGTCCTTTAAGTTTTCTTAAAAATGAAATCCTGTCTCCAAATGCTTCCGGAAGACGGATATTTGCTGTTTTCATATTTGTATTCTCATCCATATTTTTTACCCATTCAACTTTCCTGTTCAGCGTTTACAAGTTATAAGTAAATTCCTGCGGCAGTGCACAGCCTGTTATCTGTACACGAAGATTATCTGATAAAACGGCGCGTCGTGTTTTTAAGATACTAACAGCATATCCGGAATTTGAGTGCATTTACAAGCAACCGTAGGTTGATTTTTAAGATTTTTTCAAAATTCAACCATTAGTTGACTGCTTTTACACCTATTATAACAAACACACCTTCTTATGGAAAGAAAAACAAATACATCCCGCATAAATGTCCTATACTCGCCCGACCGGCCTTCTGTTTTCTCCTGCAGCTAAAATATCCTCCCGGCAAACATTAGGAACCTAAGTATCTGAGTAAAATCTGTCCTGCATCATCAGGACAAATTATCTGTCATCTTTTCCGCAACTTTAAAAAATACATTCAGCTCCTCCGGCGATATCCCTGCTGTCAGCACTTCCTCCAGTCCTGTCAGATCAGAGACAACCTGTTCTTTGTACTTTAAAGCCTTGTCGCTGGCAATGATCCGCTTCAGCCGTGCATCATAGGAGGTCACTTCACGGCGGATCAACCCGTTGTTTTCCATCTTTTTCAGCAGTTCCGTAGCGGTTGGCGGGCGCAGCCCATACTCCTCCTCAATGTCCTTCTGGAATACATCATCCGTCCGTACCGCTGACCTTGACAGCAGGTGCATATACTCACTCCTTTTTACTGATCAATGAAATCATTACCGTCACTCTTTCTCACACAGTTCCCTGACAAACTGTTCCGGGGATATGTTTCCGCTGCCCAGCTCCTCTGAACCTCTCATAAAAACCTCTGCTCTGCGTCTGTCCAGATAAAATTCCCAATACTGCATTCTTTTGTCTGCTGACCCGGCCATATTTTCAATCTGCCGGCAGACATCATCCTCCGGCTTACATGCATCACCTGTATCCCATACCGGAATCCCTGCTCCTCTCTCATACAATTTCACGGCAAAATTCTCCAGTATTTCTTCCAGTGCCCAAACTGTCACCTCGGGATGCTCCGCAGCCTTATTCACAACAAAAGCATCACTGACTCCCCCAAGGCTCTCTCTGCCGGTATACACACCCGGAAAGGGAACTGCGGATAATTTTCCATGCAGTGGACTGTTTTCCTGCATGACATTTCCGGCGAAATCACTTTTTGCCAGATACATGGGAATCCTGCTCAGATAGAAATCATTTTCCACATCCTGCGTGCTCCTTGTAAATAAAGGACTTCCAAAAGCCCCCATATCCCTGAGCAGACAGAACTTATCAACACCGTTCAGGAAAGCGGAAATGTCCTCCTTTGTCCCTTCCTGTCTCAGCACCCTTTTACAGACATCACTCCCGGCCTCACTTACACATATACTTTCCAGATAAAGCCTGAAACCGGTATCCGTGTCTCCCGAACAGGCAAAAGGCGTGATATCCCGGGCAATAAACTCCCTGCATACCTCCTCCAGTTCGCCCCAATCCGAAGGAATCTGCAGTCCGCATGCATCAAACATCTCCCGGTTGACAAAAAGGACAGCCACACTTTCAGAAAATCCCAGACCATATATACCGCCCTCATAATTCATACCTTCCATCGCTTCCTCGTCTATCCTGCTGTTAATATCTTCAGACAAATATTCATTCATCTTCAGCAGTTTTCCCGAACTGACCGCCCCCTTCAGATAACTGTCTCCAAAGCAGAAGTAAATATCCGGTGTATCATTGGAAGCAATGGCAGACGGCAGCTTTTCTCTGTAAAGCTCCATCTCCGTACCTTCCGCCAATACCTGTACGGTATCATGCGCTTTGTTGAATTCCTCCACAGCTTCCAGAAAGGATTTCTTATATGCCTCCCCCTCATTTTCCCATGGATACCACAGACACAGATCTATCCTTTCTTCTTCCTCACCGCTTTTCTTCTCCTCGGACTTTGGAAGAACGCGAAAACAGAGCAATGTTATCGCTGCCAAAAGAAATAAAAACCCCAATAAAATAATTCTCTGCCGTTTTTCCATCTGCTATCACCCATGCTGTCCTTCATAAAACTCAGATTTTTAATATCTCCTCAATGCACTCTGCCGCGGCTCTTCCCAGATTTCTGTGTCCTTCTCTGCTCAGATGGATACAATCCTTCACGGAAACCTCCGCAACTTTCCCGGCATCCAGCAGCCAGACACCCTCCATTCCCTTTAAAGCAGCCTCATAAGCGGCATACAAAGCCTTACTTTTACTCACAGATTCCTCATCGTACATACCATAAAAATCAGATGACGCAATCTCATCCCGCACCGGTGCCGGGACGATCACCAGGACCTCCGGTCTTTCTCCTACCCAGTATGTATCCGGATTTCGAGCCATTTTAACAAGGTTCACCATACCTGCTGCTATCTCCTTAACACTGGGCGTAAATATATGACGGATATCATTTGTCCCCAGCATGAACACCACCAGATCCAAAGGCTGATGGCTCTGCAGGCTGCAGCCCAGAAACTTTCTGCCATTCCTGTCAGGTGATGTAGGGTCATCAAACATAACGGAACGTCCGCATAGGCCCTCCTCAATTATTTTCGCCCTGCCTTCCAGACATTTCTGCAGAATCCCGGTCCATCTCACATCATCCCCATACCTGAAATTTTCCCCGTCAGGCTCAGGATTATGTCCCCATGTATTGGAATCACCATAACACAATATACGTTTCATTTTCTTATCCTTTCACAGCTCCTAATGTCATTCCCTCTATAAATTTATCACTTGCAAAAATAAATGCAATAAGCAGAGGTATAAAACTTATCATGGATGCTGCCATTATAGTTCCTGTCAGTGTACCATTTAAATCCTTCATGGACGCAATGCCCAGGGGAAGGGTTTTCATCATAGTTTCATTTACAGTGATAAGGGGCCATGTCAGACTTCCCCACTGCTGTGTAAAGTTAAAGATTGCCAGAAGACTTAACTGCGGCACTGTTATAGGCAGTACAATCTTGAAAAATGTCCCATAATTGCTGCACCCATCTATCTTAGCTGCCTCTATCAATGAATCCGGTATATCTTTCATAAACTGTGTCATCATATAGACTCCAAAAGCACTTGCCACCCCCGGAAATACCAGAGATTTATAAGTATTCACCCATCCCAGCTTGGAAACGATCAGAAAAAGAGGAATCAATGTGGTAACACTGGGAATGATCTGCGTCGCGACCACCACATTAAACAGTACCTTGGAACCGGGAAACCTTCTTTTTGCAAATGCGTATCCTGCCATGGATGCCACCAGTACCACCAGCACCGTATTGCTGCCTGCAACAAATACACTGTTCAGCATCCAGCGCAGATATGCCCCGCCCTGCATTTTCAAAACTTCTGTATAATTATCCAGTGAGCCTCCGCTGGGCCAGAATTTCGGCGGATAACTGATGATTGCATTGGTATCCAGCATGGAGGATACAATAAGCTGCCAGAAAGGAAATGCAATGATGACCACCAGTAAAAACAGCATAAATGTCTTCAAAAAGGAAAAAACTTTTTTCTTTGCCCTATATCTGTTCATTCTTTTTCCCCCTTCTTCTGGTTTTATCCTTTTCTCTCAATAACAGATTCTCCAGACCATAGATCAACAGGATCACAAGAAGAAATACAAGTGAAGCTGCTGCCCCGAATCCCACTCTGTAATATTTAAAACTGTACTGGTAAATCTCATATATCACGGTCTGTGTCGCACCGAGAGGCCCTCCGTTCGTGAGCATATACACAGATTCAAATATCTGAAACTGCCAGATCGTATTCATAGTCACACACAGAATGATCGCATTTCTGATAAGCGGCAGCACCACATAGATTGTCTCCTGCACTACATTAGCCCCGTCTATTCTGGAGGACTCCAGGCAATCTGCGGGAAGGGAACGCATTGCCGACATATACACAAAGACAAAGAAGGTTCCGCCCTTCCAGAGTTCCAGTATCATAACTGCCATCTTTGCACTGAATCTCCCGTTCAGCCAGCTTATGGGCTTCATGCCCAGCACCTGGAATAACATATTCAAAGGTCCGTTGTTCGATAAAATATAGGAGATCAGAACACTGGCCACAACCATGGAGATCAGCATGGGAAGAAAATAGATGACCTCGCACACATGTCCAAACCGTGTTTTTTTCTTGATCAAAAGGGCAAAAAAGATCCCCAGGAACTGGCTCACCGGCACTTCGATCAGCATATAGATGAATGTGTTCTTAAAAGCGTTTTGGAAATCCGGTGTCTGCAGCACATCCTTAAAGTTCTTCAGTCCCACCCAGTCAAATTGTGCCTGCAGAAAGTTACCGTCATGCAGGCTGAGATAAAAAACGTATCCTATAGGTATAATTGTAAATGTGATAAAGAAAACTGCAAATGGCAGTAAAAAACTATAGGACACAGCATATTCCTTAATTCTTCTCTTATTCATAAATACACTCTTCTCCTAAACAGCAGAGGGGCCTGTAAAAGCCCCTCTCAGTCCCAAAACTTATTCTCCGCTGATTGCTTTCATAGAATCATACATAGCCTGGATGGAATCCGCCGGTGATTTCTCACCTCTTGCAACATTTTCATACATGATCTTCAGATTCTGAAGCATTGCATTGGCGTAATCAGAAGCAGGGCTGACCTGGAGCTTCTTGATTCCTTCCGCGGCAACAGCCATTATTTCGTCTCCCTCATACATCATGTCATTGGTAGCCAGCTGCGGGGAGAAAAATCCCACTTCTGACAGATATATCTTTTCAACTTCCGGTCTGGTGATATACTCAACGAATTTCCACGCTTCATCGGGATATTTTGTCTGGCTGGAGATGGACAGCATACCAATGTTGGCAAAATTCCATTTGGCATGTTCCTCGTCACTGGCCGGTCCTGCCGGAAGGGCAAATGCTCCCAGATTAATATCTGAAGCCTCTTTAATAATATTTGTATAATGAATCTGCTGTGGGAACATGGCAACCTGTCCGTTATAGAAATATGACCGCTCCTCATCCTTATTCGTATATTTTTCCAGTGGAAGAACTACCTGATCCTCATGATACAACTGGTCAAAGAAAGTCAGTCCCTCCACACCCTGTTCATTATTAAATCCAATATTGGTAAGATTTTTATTCCACATATCAGCTCCGGCCTGGATAATGTAGGACAGTGGCTGCCAGTAGTCATCCATCTCATACATCATGCCCCATTGGTCAGTCTCGCCGTCACCATCTTTATCCTGGGTAAGCTTTTTCGCTGCTTCTCTCAGTTCTTCCCATGTTTCCGGCACCTTTGTAACTCCTGCTTCCTCAAACATATCCTTGTTGTAGAACATAACCGAATTCAGTGCAACAAACGGTATTCCCATAAGTTTCCCGTCATGAGAACAGTATTCCAAAGCTGACTCCGGATAACCTGATAACTTTTTCTCGTCTGCATAGTCATCAAGTGACAGAAGATATCCATTCTTGGCATACAGCGGGAACTGCTCTGTCTGGAAACTGATGTCCGGACCGCTGCCTGCAGAGAAAGCCGCTGTCTCCTTCTCCACAACAGAATCCCATGCAACATTGAGAAATTCCACTTCAATATCCGGATTTTCCTTGTTGAAGTCCTCGATCATACCGGCCCATATGTCATCCTCACGGTCCGAATGCGGTGATTTCCAGAATGTAAGCTTTACCTTTTCCCCTGAATCCTTATCCGATGTGTCCGCGCCTTTTTCCTCTTTACTCTCTGAGGCCTTACTCTCCTCTGAACTGCCGCCGCAGCCTGCCAGCAGGCCGATTGCCATACTTGCGCATAAAAGCATTGCTATTTTCCTTCTCATTCTCTTTTCCTCCTGATACATACTATAGCTTTTCATGCCTTATCACTTGCTACGGTTACAGTATAGAAAAAATCCCCGCCACTCTGAACCCAGTATTTTTACCCTATTCCGCACATATTTTACTTTTTTTATAATCATTAACCGACATCCCCATATATTTCCGAAAACAACGGCTAAAGTAGTCAGGATTCGGAATGCCGACTTTCTCTGCAATCTCATACACCTTCCAGTTTCCTGATTTCAGATAATCACATGCGTGTTCAATCCTCACTTTATTGAGATATTCCACGAATGGGATGCCTGTCTTCTTTCTGAATGTACGGCTTAAATAACTGGGGTTCAGGTAAAATCTCTCGGCCGTTGTGGAAAGGGAAAGGCTGCTCTGGGCGTAATTCTCCTCCAGATAATCCCTTATCTGTTCCATAACCTCCTTTGTCCCTTCCTCCACTGTCTCGATCTGCCTGCCCACTCTTGCAAGGGCTTCCTTTACCTCCTGCCGCTTTAAGGGCTTTAAGATAAAATCCACAGCCCCGGCCCGGAGTGCTTTCTGCGCGTACTTAAAATCGTCATAGGCAGTAACAATGATCACCTTAACCTGCGGATATTTCTTCATGATCTCTTCCGCCAGCGAAATGCCGTCCATAATGGGCATTTTAATATCCGTAACCACCAGATCCGGTATTTCCTCCTGTATACGGAACAGTGCCTCCCTGCCGTTCTGGGCTTCCCCTATGATCTTCATATGAAACTCTTCCCAGTTCACAATAATTCTGAGAAGGTTTCTGGTCCCCACTTCATCCTCCACAAGCAATACTTTCATCATGACCTTCATCTCCTTCATAACAGACAGGCACCCTCAGTACAATAGTTGTCCCTTTTCCTTTTGTGCTCTGAATTGTATAATCTATATCTGACTCATAGAATATTCTCATTCTCTCTATGGTTCCCCGAAGCCCGAAACTCTTCTCATTGCTGCTTATATTCTCTCTGTTCAGCTCTTTGATCTTATCCTCATCCATTCCCACACCGTCGTCCTCTATGGTGAACTTCAGATATCCATCCTCCGCTGTCCCCTCCACATACACCACACCTGGTGTTTCTTTTGGACGGATTCCATGATTTACTGAATTCTCCACAAGAGGCTGCAGCACCATTTTTAAGATAAAAGTCCCCTGTATCTCCGGGTCCACATTGAGAACATAGTGCAGGGAATCACCATACCGTAATTTCTGCAGTTCCAGATAATCCTTCACCATCTCTGCCTCTTCCCTGACCGAGATCATTTCCCTTCCCTTGCTCAGCAGTATCCTGTAATAGCTGCCGAAAGCTTCCAGAGCATCATATACCTCCTCATTCTTTCCGCTCAGTGCAAGATATCCCATCGCGTCAATTGTATTATATAGAAAATGCGGCTTCATCTGTTCCTGCAGCGCGTTCAGTTCTGCCCTTCTCTTTATCTTTTCCTCTTCATATACTCTCTCGATCAAGGCATCTATCTCATCCACCATCTTGTTATATGTAGTCTCCAGAATCTCCATTTCCCCGAATGTGTTATACCTGTTTCCCCACATCCTAATCTTCTCAAACTTTCTTCCGCTCATGCGGTTCATAGAACCTGCCATCTGTTCCAGCGGGTCAGCCACATACCGTTTCATGATAAAATATCCGATCCCGCAGAACAGGGCCAAAAATATCATTGCCATGGCAAAAATGATCCCGCCGATCCCTGACTGCTTCAATCCGTTTTCAATCCTTACACCTGCCAGTACCTTCCAGTTATTGCCTTCGATATCCTGCTGCGCAAGAAGAAGACTGTCATTGTTTTTCTTACTTTTCAATGCTTCCTTTACACTGGGCAGGGACATATCCGACTGGGAAGTGACGATCTTACCTGTATCATCCAGAACATATATTACCGGTATACTCTTGCTGTCCAATCCCCCGTAACTGTCTGCAAATGCATTCAGGTCCATATTTATCATCAATATTCCAACAGGATGGTAATCCGTGGGGTTGTTGATCACCCGGATGAGAGATACCGTAGTCTCAGCGCTGCTCTGAGTCAGAACACGGTCAGCATTTAGCTTCAAACAGTAAGAACCTGCCAGTTCCCTGACCTCCTCATACCAGTTCGTCTCCCTGATATCTTCCATGCGGAGAGTTCTGACATGATTCTTATCTATACTGCATCCATGACTTTCCATATCCCACATATAAATACCGTTAATATGGGTCTCCGTATCCACAAGCGATGTAAACTGATGCAGACTCTCCTTCTGCATCTTCCCATCCTTCAGCTCCAATGCCTCTGTGATATCACTGCTGGACAAAATGATCCTGGAATAGTAAGCCGTATTGTCTATCAGCGTTGATATATTTTTACTGACCGTGTTCAGCGTCTGAGCTGAGAGTGCCTGTGCTGACTCTGTGGCATTTTTGTCACTGACCCGATAAAAGATCAATAAAATAATACTCCAGGATACCAGAAGCAGTGACATATACAGAAATGCCAGTTTTACAGAAATCCTCGCCTTTCCAAGGATCTTTCCCTTTTCTCTTCCCATGAAAATCCTCCAATCCCCTCTGTTCTCTTTCACAGCCCAAAATGACAGGTACCATCAAGATACCTGTCATTCACCAAAAGCTACTTATCCCTTGCCAGTTCATATCTGATTTCCTTCATATCACTTTCATACTTTCTGAAGGAACCCTTTCCGTTCATCTTAGCATTGAAAAGCGCCACATCAGCCTTTCTGTAAAGCACATCGAACTCCATGCCCTGTTCAGGTATCATGACATAGCCGGCGGATACGGAGAAGACGATCTCATGCTCCCCGTCACTGCGGACAGTGACCATACTCTCCATCACTTTTTCAAGCTTCGCGTGCACATCCGCGTCCCTGATCCGCTTGCAGAATATAAGAAATTCGTCTCCACCGATTCTGCAGAGTATGTCATCGCTTCTGAAAAACCCTTTCAGCTTCCCGGCATTTTTGCAGATCATCTCATCACCATATGCATGGCCGAATACGTCATTAGCCAGTTTAAAGTTATCCAGGTCAAACATGATGATCGCAGCGGTTTCCTCCCTGCCCTCCATATCCGCCAGATAACTCTTGATTCGGGGTATTGCTGTCTGACGGTTAAACAATCCGGTCAGGGCATCCGCCTCAGCAATTTTAGTGAGACGCAGTTCCTGGTTTTTCTGCTCTGTAACATCCAGATAATATCCCACTGCTTTTACGGGAATGCCGTTCTTATCACAGATTGCCTCCCCTGCCGCCTTGATCCACACACCCTTTCCATCTGCTTTTATCAGTGGAAATGTACATTCCGCGCCGGCCCCAAAATTATTTTTGTATAATTTCTTTAATATGTCTATGAAGGATTCCCTGTACGCTTCAGGCATCCGTTCTTTTTCCAGAAAACAAAGCGGAAAATTCCCTATCAGCCGGGAGGTATCCTTCTTTTTCCCTGACTTCAGATGCTGGATATCAGACAGCGTGAGCATATTTCTTCTGAAATCCCACTCCCATCCGTTGATATCCGCCAGACGGAGGATACTCTCAATTTCCTTTCTCATCAGCCACAGCTCATGTTCCTTTTTCTTAATGGAGGTCACATCCCTGTAAATGCAGAGATAGACGCTGCCCTCCTCATCCCCGCTGATAAACCTGCCGTCCATACTGAGCCATATCTTCAGGTTATCCGGCATTTTGATCTCAATGGTATCCTGGTAGTTCCTTCCTGACTTGATGGCATCCTCCAGTTCTCTCCTGACAGACTGCAGCTCCTGTCCTGTTTTCCATGGTTTTTCATACTCTTCCTTTGTATATCCCAGTTCCCGGAAAAGTCCGTCTCCCAGTATCTCATACCTGAATATCCCATCCTTATAATGTACAAGTACAACATTATCTGAGAAATTCTCCATGAACATCCGCATCTTATTTTTCAGTTCCATGGTCTCCGTCACATCCACAACAACTCCCTGGAAAAATGACGTTCCGTGAAAATTCATATATTTACTCTGGTCAATGACCCATATATACCCATGCTTTCCCAAAATCCTGTATTCCAGATTATGTGATACGGTATTACGCCTCAGTAACTCAGCGCCTTCCTCAGCCAGGCGCCGGTCATCCGGATGTACCATCCGCATAAATTTGTTCTGAAACAGCTCCTGTATCTCAGCCCTTGTATAGCCCAGCATTTCCAGGAATTTGTCACTGATATAGAGGAAATCATACTCCGGTGTGTCCGCGCATCTGTGATATCCGCCGGGCATGTCATAATTCAGAAACTTGAGCTCCTGGTTCTGGCTCAGCAGCATGGCGTTGCGCTCCGCAAGCTGCTGCTGTACCATCATGGTCTCAGAGATATCCGTACACGCACTGACAATAGCCATTCTTCCATCTTCCGCCCGGATTATTTTCCCTTTATCCAGGGTCCAGAACCAGGAACCATCCTTTTTCGGCATACGGTATGTTGTAGTGTACTCCGCACCCGGATAATACGCGCCAATATCATGGCCCACCCGCTCCCTGTCATCCGGATGAATGGTATTGATCACCTGTCCTTTAATGGCCGCGTTAAGTTCCTCATAACTTTCATATCCCATCAGACGGATCATCTCATAATTGGCAAAATAAAGAGGAAATCCCTCCTCGCAGTATCCCCCGATCATGCCGCCCGGGGACATCTGGGCAAATATAGTGGCGGCTGTCTTTCTGTTCTCCTCTGTCAGCTTCATAAAGGATGCATCGTTTTCCGATACATTGAGAACAGCGGCAAGTGCTCTCTGGGAAGATTCCAGCATGGCCTCCCTCTCCTTCTGCATGGTGACATCACTGACAGATCCGTAATAAAATCTGTGCCCATCCTGTTCCTTCAGGAAAAACACATGGTTATGCATCCAGATTGTCTTACCGTTCCCCTTCAGACGCCTGACTTCGCCCTCCGCTCCTGTTATTGACTTTTCATAAGCTTTCTGGAAAATGCTCAGCATTTCCCGCCTGTCATCCTCATAGACGTATTGGATGATCCTTACTTTATTTTCCTCAAGCTCTACAGGGTCTGTTTCCATGATCCTGTAATATTGTTCATTGACGCGTATAAGCTCTACATCGTTCCGGTAAACATCATAAAATGCTATTCCGCCCAGGATATTGTTCATCATGGTCTCACTGAACACATTATCTCTGAACATATCCTTTATACGGAACCTCTCAATCTCCCTGGCCTTGATTCCCCTGAAATCCACTTTGTTTTCATCTGCAAGAAGCTTTTCAAAGGCTTCTACCGGCATTGGTTTGTAAAAATAATACCCCTGTGCATAGATACATCCCATATCCAGGAGAAAATCCACCTGTTCCTTTGTCTCAACCCCTTCTGCGATCACGCGGATTCCCATCAGCCGTGCCATACTCGTTATGGCTTCCAGTATACCCATTCCCCTGTCTGCGCTCTCCTCATTCATATCCAGGAACTTCATGTCTATTTTAAGAATGTCCACATTGACATCCTTTAACATATTGAGGGAGGAGTATCCGCTTCCGAAGTCATCCATGAGAACCGTAAACCCTGACTTCCGCAGGTTCTCCACAGCCGCTCTGATGATATTATAATTTTCCGCGTAAGCACTCTCCGTAATCTCTATCTCTATCAGCGATGGGTCCAGCCTGTACTTCTTTATCAGCCCGCAGAAACACTCCGCCACATCAACCGTATAAATATCTACTCTGGACACATTGACAGATATGGGAACCACCCGGTATCCTCTGTCCAGCCACCCTCTCACGCTGCTGCATACCATATCCCAGACATACATATCCAGTTTTGCGATAAATCCGCTGTTCTCCAGCACCGGAATAAATTCATCCGGGGGAACCAGGCCCCGCTCGGGATGAATCCACCTGACAAGTGATTCCAGGCCTATGATCCTCCCTGTCATCATATTACATTTTGGCTGCCCATAAAATACAAACTCGCCGTTTGTCAGCGCTCTCTGCACTTCTGATAAAAGTAAGTGGTTTTCCTCAATTTTCTGCATCATTGCCGCATCATACCAGGAAACACGTTTTGCATAATTTCCCTTTACGGATGCCAGCGCAATGGATGCCCGGTCATACATGGTGCTTACAGGCAGGCTTTTATCTGTTATCTCATACATACCGAATACAGGAAGGAATCCGGCATTTCCTCCGTACTGCTTTACGTAGTTCAAGATCTCATCCTGTATACTTTTAATCGTTTCCCTGTCATCAGGCAGTATGATAACAAAATCATCATCTCCCATATAACCGGCGATTCCCTTGTTGCTTTCCTGGGTCCTTTTAAAAAATCCTCCTGCTATTTTAAGAAATCTGTCACCGGCCTCCTGTCCATACCATTCATTGAAAATCTTAAAGTGTTCTATATCAACAGCCATCAGACAGTATCTCTGATCCCCGCCTGCCTTCAGAAATTCATCGGCTTTTGAGAAAAAGATATTCTTCCTGTAAAGCCCGGTCAGACTGTCATAAGCGTTGTCCTGCAGTTGATTTTTGTGCTCCTGTTTCATCTGCTTTGTCTTCTGGGTATTGATATCCTGGATAAAGCACATAAGGATCTGATCTCCGTCCCCGCTATGCCTAAGCGGCACAACAAGCTGAAGAATCCAGCAGAAATCACCATTCTGCATCTTTTTTCTGCACTGGCTTCTCACGGCATTTTCCGCTGTATCCTTTGCCATCCTTGTCAGAATATCATCCAGGTTCCAGAACCTGAAATACTCTTCCCTGTCATCCGGATGGATCAGACGCTCTCCTGTATCCTGAAGCATCTGTGTAAGACTGCCGGATGAGGGGACAGGGGGATATTTTTCCTGCATTTGATACAGTTTTTTGTATGTATTTTGTGTAATATTCAGCTCGTACAATTCATCATATGCGGTGAGGTTGGTAAGATTAAAGAACAGGCTTTTATTGCCCTCATGTATCTCCTTTGCCAGAACCATGCTGCGGATACCGGAGCCGGGCCAGTCAATGGCTCCGGAATTAACCTCCACCCATTTCTTAACCTTTTTATTATAGAAAATGGCATTATCCCCGTCCTTCCGGGCAAGAGGACACTCCCCGCAGGGCTTATCCTCATTACACAGAATCTGATAACAGATCTGCCCGCACTCCAATTCGGGAAAAGTCTCCTTCAGCGCATCATTGCAGCTGACGATCCTGTAATCACTGTCTATAATATATATTTTGCTTTTATTATTAACCGATAGCTTTTCCATAGCCCCTCCAACACACATACAATACCATCAATATATCCATTATAGTGCTGAATTCACATAAACGTCAATGATTTTGCCTCTCCTTTATGCAATTCAACCAAAATAAATCTAACAGACAAAAAAAGATACCGGAATACAGCGTCCGATACCTTTTTCTTAAATCTTTATTCCCTTTTCTGCCCTGTATCTCAACAAAACACGACATATGCAAAAATATAATCAGAAGTGAATACTCCCCTGAAGCCAGATAACACCTTTAAAGCGCCGTCCCACCTCAGGCTCTCCCATCAGATCATTTGTGTTGATACACACATCAATTTCCAGGTCATTGCATGAAATTCTGAGTTCGTAGACTTCCTCGTTTGTCATGACATTTCTGACTCTGGAGCAGTCAAGTATTTCTCCCATGACATTATACAGGTCACATTCCATTCCGTACGGCATAAAATATGTATCTACAATAGAGTACACATCTTCATTGGGTATTCTGCCGGAAATCATGGAATAGATATCAATATCCTCCATGGTCAGATTCTCCATGGCATCCTCATCGCCATTACGTGCAGCCGCGATCATACGGTTGCGGTTGATGGTATTTTCCTTCTCTTCTTTTTCCTGTTTCTCATCCTTTGTGACAGGAAGAAGAATCTTTCCCTCCTTAGCCAGGGCCGCAAGGGTTATGGCATAGGAGCCTCTGGAATAATTTCCATGGCTTCTCTCTGTTAGATATTCCCCTGCATTCTGCAGATAAAATATAATGGTCACTCCAATTCTCACGTCATCACAGGCGCCTGCGTAAGATTCCTTTCCTGCATGCTTTTCGATTACCACGTCCTCCTGGGTAGTAATCCCGGTACCGCGGAAATACGGAAAATAATATTCCATCTGGAACTCATTATTCTCATCATATTCTCCGCATACCGTTATTCCAAAATCACAGCCAAAGGTTTTAGAGATTTCCGCGAACATATGATTTTTTCTGTCTTCAATCACTGTCTTCTCATCATAATGTAAGGTTACATCTTTAAGAATCCGGTCCACCTCTTTTTTTCCGTTTATACCGGAAAAACCAATGGATTTCAAATAACTGTGCAAATACGTACCTCCGTCTGGTTAAGGTTTACATAACTTTGTTTACATAATATTTACTTTATTTCTGTCATACCGCCCATATAAGGTCTTAAAGCCTCCGGAATCCTTACAGAGCCATCTGCCTGCAGGTTATTTTCCAGAAATGCGATCAGCATTCTCGGCGGGGCAACAACTGTATTGTTCAAGGTATGCGCCAGATACTTGCCATCTTTCCCATTTATACGGATTTTTAATCTTCTGGCCTGTGCATCACCCAGGTTTGAACAGCTTCCCACCTCAAAATATTTTTTCTGTCTCGGTGACCACGCTTCCACATCCACGGATTTCACCTTCAAATCCGCCAGGTCTCCGGAGCAGCATTCCAGTGTACGCACCGGAATATCCAGGGAGCGGAATAAATCTACGGTGTTCTGCCACAATTTATCAAACCACTCTTTACTTTCCTCCGGTTTGCAGACAACGATCATTTCCTGCTTCTCAAACTGATGGATACGGTATACACCGCGCTCTTCCAGCCCGTGTGCTCCCTTTTCTTTCCTAAAGCACGGGGAATAGCTTGTAAGAGTTTTGGGCAGCTCCTCCTCGGGGATGATCGTGTCAATGAATTTACCGATCATGGAATGCTCGCTGGTTCCGATGAGATACAGGTCTTCACCCTCGATCTTGTACATCATGGCATCCATCTCAGCAAAGCTCATAACGCCTGTCACCACATCGCTGCGGATCATGAAAGGAGGTACACAGTAGGTAAATCCTCTGTTTATCATAAAATCCCTTGCGTAGGAAATAACAGCAGAGTGAAGTCTTGCAATATCACCCATAAGATAATAGAATCCGTTTCCGGCTACCTTTCTGGCGCTGTCCAGATCAAGTCCATTGAAGCTTTCCATAATTTCTGCGTGATAGGGAATCTCAAACTCAGGAACCACCGGTTCGCCATACTTCTGGACCTCTACATTCTCCGTGTCGTCCTTTCCGATGGGCACTGACGGATCAATGATGTTTGGTATTGTCATCATGATCGTTCTGATCTTTTCCTCTACTTCTCTTTCCTCTGCAGACAGGCGTTCTACCGTCTCAGCATTGGCTGTAACTTTTTTCTTTACCTCCTCTGCCTCCTCTTTCCTGCCTTCCTTCATAAGCCCGCCTATCATCTTGGAGATTTTGTTTCTTTCAGCTCTTAATGCCTCAACTTCCTTCTTGATGTCACGGTTTCTCTTGTCCAGCTCGATCACTTCATCTACAAGCGGCAATTTGCTGTCCTGAAATTTATTTTTAATATTCTGCTTTACAATTTCCGGGTTTTCTCTTAAAAATTTAATGTCTAACATCTCTGTTCTCCTTTTGTTTTCACAAGTTTGTTTACATAAGATTATTTACATAATTTGTGGCAACAATTCAATCTGCCAAATTATCAGACCGCGGTCAGTCATCTAACTCTGTCTCCTGTAAAATACCGAAATTCACAGCCTGTCTCAGAGCTTCCACTTCTTCTTCACTCAATACTACATAGGATTCCCCATTTACGATCTCTTTAATATAGAGAAAGCAATTTTCTCTGCTGTGTATAGCATTGAGCAGAAAGCCGGTATTATTTTTGTCAAGCATGGCCAGCACAAAACTTAGTTTTCCTCCCATGTCTTCAAAGGCGTCATATTTTACAATACCGTATTTGTTCAGGGATTTGTCCATGACTTTCCATATTTTCTCAATTTCTTCTCCATTGTCATCTGTGGAGCGCACCAGTTTTTCAATCAAATCGAATTTTCTTTTAAAAAGCCGTTCAAGAGATTGTCCATCTTTTCCCTTCATGAACAGCGTATACTTCCTGTTTAGCCGGTTCAGTCCCAATGAAAGGTTAAATACGCAGATCAGCAGTATGACCACTACGACCAGCAGTAAAACCATCAATATTCCGGAGTGAGACTGAAGACTTTCTAATAAACTACTCATCTGTTGTTCACAACTCCCTTATTTTATCTAATCGTTTCCAGTAGTTCTATAATACGTTCCAGCTCATCCTTGGAGTAATATTCAATTTCTATTTTCCCCTTATCATTGTTCTTTCGGTGTATTGCCACCTTAGAGCCAATAATCTGTTTGATTTTTTCCTCCAACTGCTGATAGACCAGATTCTGTGCTTCATCCACCGGCTTTTCCTGTTTCTCAGGTGCGGGATTCAGGATCTCTTTTACCAGTTTTTCTGTTTCCCTCACACTTAATTTTTCATCGAATACCTTTGTTGCTGCCATAACCTGAATTTCAGAGTCTTCTATTGCCAGAAGTGCCCTGGCATGACCTGTTGTGATCATCTCATCAATAAGCATCTGCTGTACACGGTCATCCAGCTTTAAAAGACGCATGGAATTAGTTACGGCAGTACGACTTTTAGATACTCTCTCAGCAATGGCATCCTGTTTCAAATGAAATTCTTCCATAAGCCGTTTATATGCCACGGCCTCCTCAATAGGGTTCAGATCCTCTCTCTGAATATTCTCAATAAGTGAAATCTCTACTGCTTCCTGATCAGAGAATTCTTTTATGATAACCGGAATTTCTTTGATACCTGCCAGTTTGGAGGCTCTCCACCTCCGCTCACCTGCGATAATTTCGTAATAATCACCCTTTTTCTGAACCAGAAGCGGCTGCAGTATGCCAAACTGTTTAATGGACTCTGCAAGTTCCAGCAGTGCGTCCTCCCCAAACTGTTTTCTGGGCTGTTCCCTGTTTGGTTCTATCATTGACATTTTAATCATCTGTACGGATTTTTCTTTTTTTATGTCAACTTCTTTTGTATTCTCAGCAGGTGTTGGGCCAGGGATTTTCTTTTTTACCTTAGCACTGGTATCCGGAATCATGGAATCCAGTCCTTTTCCAAGTCCACCTTTTCTTACTGCCATTCTTCATCCCCCTTATGTAATACTTCCTCTGCCAGGAGTTTGTAACTCTCTGCTCCCACAGATTTTTTATCATATAGTGTAATGGGCAGACCATAACTGGGCGCCTCTGCAAGACGGACATTTCTCGGTATAATAGTTTTGTAGATGGATTGATTCAGATTGCTCTTTACGTTCTCTACAACCTGCAGAGAAAGGTTTGTCCTGGCGTCATACATGGTAAACACTACACCTTCAATAACAAGTGAAGGATTTAAACGTTCCTGTACTAATTCTATGGTATGAATGAGCTGTGTCAGTCCTTCCAATGCGTAGTATTCACATTGAATGGGTACAAGAACCGAATCTGCTGTTGTCATTGCATTGATTGTCAAAATATTTAGTGATGGAGGGCAATCCATAATGATGAAATCATATTTGTCTTTTATGGTGTCAATATGATTCTTTAATAAAAATTCTCTGTCTTCTACTCCTACCAGTTCAATCTCGGCTCCGGCCAGGTTGACGTTAGACGGGATAATGGATAGGTTTTCAAATACGTTTTCAATCAGGCAGTCAGATAAATCGCAGTCTCCGAGAAGCAGTTCATACAGTGTGGCGTCTAAGTTTTCTTTTTCTACGCCTACGCCGCTTGTGGTGTTTCCCTGGGGGTCGATATCTATAATGAGGACTTTTTGGCTCATTTCTGCCAGGCAGGCGGAAAGATTAATGGCTGTGGTTGATTTGCCTACGCCGCCTTTTTGGTTTGCTATAGCTATAATTCTTCCCAATTATACTCTCCTCTTTTCATCTGTGTGGAAAAGTTTTTTGATGTGTTTTTTGGATTATGATATACGTGTTTATTATAGCATTAATTGTGGAGTATTTCCATAAGAATGTTTCACGTGAAACATTTTTTTATTGGTATTTTATTGGTTATATTGTATATGGGGAAATAGAGTAGAGGGCGGACGGATGAAAAGCAGGGGGAGGGCAGGTGTATGGGGAAAACGAAGCGTTTCGCTTGTCCGGAAGCTAACCTGCTCCCAGTCACTAAATTCGTCGGCAACGGCCTCCTCATTAAGTGTCTGGGGCAGGTGGATCTCCCGAACGCTCCACTAGACATCGTTTTCCCCATACACCTGCCCTCCCCCTGCTTTTCATCCTGGTTTTCTCTGTATGGATATTATACTTGTAATGTTTCACGTGAAACATTTATAGAAGCATTTGTGGCTTGTTTAGTGTGGCTTTGTTAAACTATGTATAATGAAGGTTTTGTACTATAATAAATCCATAAAATCAGCAACTGATTTTATGGATTTATTAATTTATTGTTTCTATTGCTTTTGTTTCTTTTAAAAATCAGATATATTATTTAACTTTAAATAATTAATTTAAAACAATATACAAGGTTTTATGTCGCACAGTCTTTATATGACAGTCTGTGCAATATTCGCGTTCATAAAATAGAATGTGTTAGGATATTGTGTTTGAAAATTGCTTTTGATAAGTTATTCACTATGGTTTGTAGGAGATTTTTGTCGGATAAGATTGGTGAAGTGGGGTGTATTGATCAAATTGGGGGGAGAGATGCTGCAAAATGGATCATGCAGATTGTCATAATAAAGTTTAAAATACCTTTTGTATGCTTTACTAATAACAATGATTATTATATGCTGCAATACGTGTACTATATGTAAATATAAGATATTTCTTTATGTCGTATGACTATCTATTTGATTATGAACTGTAAATTATTTTAACTTGTATAATTCACTTTAATGTCTTATAATATTAGTATATTCTTTTTCAGGAGGTGGACGGTTTTATGAAGAAATCCAGGCATAAAATAATTACGGCAAGTATACTTTTTTCCATTGCAACGGGTATTATTTATGTGATTAATCGGCTTATATTTGGGACTGCTGTGTTGAAGGAAATGTTGAAGTCCACAGCTAACAATTATTATAATTGGCGATTTGGGAAGATATATTATAAGAAGATTGGGACTGGGACGCCGGTTTTGTTGGTGCATGATTTGACGGTTTATAGCTCAGCTTATGAGTGGAATAAGATTGTAGATAAACTGGCTGAAAACCATACGGTTTATACCATTGATCTGCTGGGGTGCGGACGGTCTGATAAGCAGAGAATCACATATACAAACTACTTATATGTGCAGATTATTTCAGATTTTATTAAAAATGTGATTCATGAGAGAACGGATGTTATCACCAGCGGTTATTCAGGCTCCTTTGCTTTGATGGCCTGCCATAATGAAACAGATTTGTTTGGTAAAATCGTCATGATCAATCCGCCAGCGCTTAATGCTTTGAATAAGATACCTGATAAAAAGAGTAAACTGTATAAGTTCCTTTTGGAAATACCTGTTTTTGGAACTTTGGTTTATAATATGATTACATGTCAGAGTAATATTCAACTGCTGTTTACGGAGCAGTATTTGTATAATCCTTTTAATATGACTGCAGAATGGCTGGATACTTATTATGAAGCGGCCCATAAGGGGATGAGCAGTTCAAGGTATCTGCTTTCCAGCATAATAGGACGGTATACAAACAATAATATTAATCATGCTTTAAAGGCAATTGATCAGAGTATTTTTATTATTGAAGGTGAGGCAGAGAGGGACAGCAAAGATATTATATCTCAGTATACAGAATGTAATCCTGCTGTTGAGGCAATTAGTTTGAAAGGAGCCAAACACTTACCGCAAATGGAGACACCCGATAAGTTAATGGAACAGTTAAATATATTTCTTGATTAAATGTTTCACGTGAAACATTTACAAGAGGAGTCCTGCAGCCGGGAAATGCTGCAGGACTCTTTTTAGGTTATTTACTCATATGTGATAAATTTAATTGTAAAGTATACTTTTGTTTTTATGATTCCTTATTCTGTTTTTCTAAAAAGGCATTAAAAGCCTCTGTCAGTTCTTTTACTTTCATTTTGTTTACCAATGATGCATTTCCTTTGCTGTCTTTTACCAGATAAAAGCTGGAATCATACGCATAATACTCAGTAGTCACATCCACACCATTTTCCTTGTAGAAATGTACTGTCATTTCAGGTGAATTTTCCATATCAGGAACCGTATCTAACCGTTCCTGGCATTCCATACCGCTTATAAGACTGTAAAACTCAGAGAAATCAGACAGTTCTATTTCTTTGCCATTCATATAATAGGTAGTAACCGTTGTTGTTTCCTCTTCTTCTGTATCTGTATCCTCTGTATTTTCTTTATCACTGTCACTCTCTACCTGTTTTTCCTCAGTTTTCTTAGTAAATTCATAGGTATTTCCATCTTTCTCAATAGTGACTTTATCCAGATCGGCAAAAATATAATCAGATACATAAGTACTGAGGAATTGATTTACTTCTGCATTCAGGAGATTGTCAACAGTAGAACTGCTTAAAGTATAAACCCCTGACTGACTCTGAAGCTTAGCATAATAACTGTTATCTTCTGTTTTATTACCTATTAATAAAACTTCCTGTTTATCGACAGTCACTTTTTCTTCTGTATCTTCTGTGGTATCACTCTCAGCTTTAGCATCCTTACTTTTATTGTCTGTAGTATTGCTGCCATTCGCAGTATCTGCACTGTCATCTTTCGTTTCATCAGTAGATTTTGTTTCAGTAACCTGATAATTTATCGTAATTATTGTCGGATTATCAAGTCCATACTGACTTAAATCTTCTGTATTTTGACTTATAAAACTGCTCCAGGATAAACTTGTTATGGGGTTAGTAAATTCAGATACCTGTGAACTGCCCGCATCTTTCTTTGTACCATCCCATCCCGTTACAGTCCAGCCTGTACTGGAACTGCTGTCTTTGAAAACTGAAAATGTCTGTCCATTTCTTTCCATTATGACGCCTGTTATGTCTGTAATACTTGGAAATGTTTCTTTTTCTGCCAGATCATTGATATCAAACTGCAGCGAAGTGACAATTGTGGAGGAAACCATATAAACTTTT
Source organism: Blautia caccae (assembly GCF_040095955.1). NCBI lineage: Bacteria > Bacillati > Bacillota > Clostridia > Lachnospirales > Lachnospiraceae > Blautia > Blautia caccae. Next base: position 31,174 of record NZ_JBBMFP010000031.1, read on the forward strand.
TCATTATCTTTGTTCAGCGTCATATAGCTGCTGCTTGTAACTGAATTTGTATCTCCAAATTGCAGCGTCTGTTCCTTTCCATCTTTATCTTTTAAACTTACAGTAACAGTTGGATCATCCAAACCATATTCCGAAATATTATCCGGTTTTTCTAACACTCTGTCAGCAGCTATTTTTTCAAATTTACTGATAATTTCTTCAAATGCTGATTGATCCAGCGGAAAGTTTTCTTCTCCGTTGTATTTCCAAATGTCATCACTTTTTGTAAATTTAAATTCATTTTCGCCTGATTTGAATACCGCTTCACTGATATCTTCTACAGTTGTCTCGAATGCCGTTTCTGATGTTTTCTCAGTATCCTGACTATCCTCTTTGCTGCTGTTATGAAGAACAAGATAAAATACCAGCAGCAAAGCTAATATGATAATGCCCGCAATAAGTGCTGTATTTTTTTTCTTCATTTACTGTTTTCTCCTCTTCATCCAGATTCCACCACCTAAAATCACTAAAAATGCCGGTACTACAGCCATAACAAATATACTCCAGAAGCTGGCGTCTGCTGCTGGTATTGTCAAGGTCGACGTATCCAGACTTTTACTGGATATTGATATTGTACTGCCATCTTCATTTGAGCACATCCAGTTGACAGATGCAGAAATTAATTCAAAGTTTGCACCGGATACCATTGTATTCATATTGTCATTAAACAGTGTCTCAGATGAATAATAAACGATCTGCGTCTGTTTATCATCCTCCAGATCTTCACTGATTGCCACACCTACATGGAATGGACCGTCAATGTCTCCACTTTCTTTCTCCATTGTCTGCATATTTTCCACATTTACTTTGGAATAAGAACTGTCGGATGTGGTTAGTATATTCTGAATTGTCAAAGTATCCCTATAATTATCTGTTGTCTCAATTCCCTGAGCCAAAGGCATAAGGATATAACGGCTTTGGGAGGAGAGATTTGAGGTAATATCATTGCTTTCTATATTAGGAAGCAGATATGACGGGTTCTGAGAAATATAATGGTTTGTATCTGCCTCAAGAATAATGCCGTCAACGGTTTTCACGCCGTAATTTTCCAAAACAGAGGCAAAATTAGGCATGTCTTCCCCTGTATAATTGGATACAATCAGTGCTTTTCCTCCGTCTTCCAGGTAAGTAATAATCTTCTTTGCCTCATCCTCCGAAATATCCTTTGATGGTGCAAAAATAAACAAACAGTCCGCATCTTCCGGAACAGCGTCCATTGTGAGAAGATTTAGAGATTGGATATCAATATTTGCCTTCTGTATCATATCTTTCAGTGAATCGCTCATAGAAGACTCATCGTGACCTTCCAGTGTATACATTACAGGCATATTATCTGATGTCACATAGTTGATCGCACTAGTAAGCTGTCCCTCTCCGTCAAACCCGGTCACTTCGCTTGCATATGTCTGGTAATTCACAGAGGTCTCATACATGGAGTTATAATCAACCACTTTACTTTTATCACCGGAAACTACAATAACACTATTGTTGTTTACTCCTTCTGTCGTATACTGTGAGGTAAACTTTGGATTAACAGCAGGATCTTTCTGCTCTACCTTTACATGGTCACTGCTTTCCTCATACCGTTCCAGCAGTTTTTCTATATCACTGCTTTCAGAACCTTTCTGTGCTATAAAATATAAGGTAACATCTTTATCCAGATTCTTCAGCAGTTTTTTTGTCTGATCTCCAATACTGTACATCTTTTGTGTACTTAAGTCTATTTCTCTGTATTTTGACGGAAGCTCCTGGATAAGCAGATTTACTACTACCAGAATTGCCACGAATACCGCGACTACTCCCATACTATATGTTCCATGCTTCAGATTTTTCCTGTTTTTTCGTCTGTTTTCTTTATTATTACTAATAATATCTTTAATATTAATTTTTTTCTTATTAATATTACTTTTTATTTCTTTCATATCTGCATTTTCTCCTTTCTTCGACCTCCAAAATCAGCTCCAACGCCGTTTTTGTATGGATTGAATTGTCAGAAATACAAAAATGCATATTACGGAAAGCATATATACGATTCCTGTCACATCCAGTATACCGCCAACAAAGTTATCAAAATGATTTGCGATTGCCAGTAAATCCAATACTTTTTGTATGGCGCCTTCAAAAAGAGAAGACTTTACAAAATACAGAACCACAGTAACTCCCACCAATATAACTCCCACAACGCCTGTAAGGATCGCATCTCTTGTCATCTGATAAACAATGAACGCAATTATAATCCCAATCACCACAAAAGCCAGCATAGAACTCACTGCTGTCTGGGAGAAGAAGGACTCAATGCCGTTCATCACATAACTGCAGAAAAGAACGCCGAATGTAAGGACAGCTGCAATAACCTGACTCTCTGTGACAGAGGATAAAAATAATCCTACTGCTATGTTGGCGCATCCCAGGAAGAAAAAGCCGATCACAGCCGTATAGGCCATAGGATAAGATACCGTACCGTATTTCCCCATAATAAGGGGATAGCAGGCAGCAATGATAACAGGGATCACATAGATTGTGACCATTCCCAGATATTTTCCCAGCACAATTTTCCAAACTGCCACCGGTGAAGTAAAGAGTAACTGGTCTGTCTTATTTTTCTTCTCCTCTGCCAGTATCCTCATTGTCAGTACCGGTGTTATGATCAAAAATATAAATGTAACCGAACTCAAAGTTGCTCCGAAATCCGGTGTTGCATAGTTCAGGTTATATGCAGTAAAATAAATACCTAATATTAGTAATATAAATGCCATAAACACATAACCTACCATGGATGTAAGGTAACTCTTCACTTCTTTCTTATATATCGCCAGCATCTTCTTTTTCCTCCCCGCTATCTGTCAGCTTTAAGAACACTTCTTCTAATGTCATATTCGTTGACTGCATCTTTAAGATAGGATATTTCGCTTCCGCCAGGGCAAAGAATATATTCTCCCTTACGTCCTGGTCCCCGGCTATCTTGACCGTAAAATCACAGGCGTCTTTTACCATGGACTCATGATAGATAAGTTCTTCTATATTGTCCACCATATCAAGCGCTTTTCTGATCTCCTCTTCCGGTCCTTTTACTGTAAGTTCAAGGGAATTTGCACCTGTCATAACCTTACTCAGATTTTCAGGTGAATCGCTGGCAACCAGTCTGCCACGATCAATAATGAGCACATGATCACATACAGCACTAACCTCTGATAGGATATGTGAACTGAGGATAACTGTATGTTTTTCACCTAAACTCTTGATCAAATCCCTGATCTCAATGATCTGTTTTGGGTCAAGCCCCACTGTGGGTTCATCCAGAATGATAATTTCGGGATATCCCAAAAGTGCCTGTGCCAGGCCAACTCTCTGCTTGTACCCTTTGGACAGGTTTTTGATCAGCCTGTATTTCATTTCTTCCAGTTTAGTAGTTGACATAACTTCGGATATGTTCTTTTCTATTTCTGCCTTTGGAATGGATTTCAGTTCCGCCACAAATTTCAAATATTCCATCACTGTCATATCCTGATACAAAGGCGGCAGCTCGGGCAGATAGCCGATACATTTTTTAGCCTTCTCAGGCTCCTCCAGGATATTATGTCCGTCAATCAGAATATCTCCCTCTGTGGACGCAATATATCCTGTGATCATGTTCATAGTAGTGGACTTTCCGGCGCCATTTGGTCCCAGAAACCCGTAAATTTTACCTTTTTCCACAGTAAAATTCAGATGGTCCACTGCCACATGATTTCCGTACTTTTTTACAAGATTCCTTACTTCAATCAAAATGTTCCCTCCTTTAATCTTGTGCTTCCATAATCTGACCTTTCTAATTTTATTTTTTAATTGTGATAAAAATTAGGTAAGACTGTGATTTTTCTGTGAAATATTACCAGACCTTTTTCATCCAGAACTCAAAATTTCAAACATTCGCACAATTTCTCAATCATTCGACAGATCTGTCACACATCTGCCTGCATTGACTTTTCAAAAAAATTATCGTATGCTCAAGAAAACAAACACTTACTGCAGAAGAGGAACCAAGATGGATTTTTACAAAAGAGTAGAATATGTATGCAGGCAGATTCCCTGCGGCAGGGCTGCCACCTACGGCCAAATTGCCCTGTTATGCGGCATGCCCACCCATTCCCGCCAGGTTGGCTACGCCCTGAACAAAAGACTGAGTTCCCCGGATATCCCTGCGCACCGCGTTGTTAACCACAGAGGATATCTTTCAGGTTCCGCCTCCTTTACATTTCCCCACACTCAGGAATCCCTCCTGAAAAAAGAAGGCGTCCCCGTAACACCGGAGCACACCATTGATCTGAAAAAATACGGCTGGCATCACACCCTGGACGACGCCGTGCGCTTCCGTGCCTACTTCACCACCCACAACATCTGAATTCTGACAACCTTCCGCCCCACCTGGTACGAAGCCCGCGAGGAAATCAACGATGAGGGCAAAACGGTCTGGTTCCACGGCTTTCACGCCCTATTCATGGATGAACTCTGGAACTTTGATCTTTGGTTTTTTGACCGGGAAACCATTACCAAAGCCGAAGCTTACTGCGACAACATAACCACGCTCTGCCGCCAGACTCCATCCCTGAAAACAGCCATCACAACAATAAAAAAAGACCTTCTCTCCCAAGGTCTCTATCGCTATGACAAATACACCAGCATGGATGTCTACCAGTCCGTCCTCACGGAAGGCATTACCAACACCCAGGCTTTCCTAAAAAAACACCCCTTACCAACTATCTGACCACTAATACCGGCCTCCTGCTGCCGCATTCCGCTCCGCGCTCTATCCTCCCGCTGCCACATCCCCCTCAGCGGATTTAAGAAGGCTCGGCAGGAGGACAGGGCACGAAACAAACCCTATTCCCCGCCAGCCGCTTTTAAACATCCAGAAGCTGTCTCTTCAAATACCGTCCCACAACATTAGCAAAATTCCCAATATCCCGGATATAAGCAAAATCTCTCCCGAATATCTTCTTCTCTGCCTGCAGGTCCTCCTCCTCCCCCGCAAACACTCCAAGCACTGCAATCCTCTTATTCCTGAGCTTCCGCACTTCTGTAGCCGTATCCTTCACCGCAAATTCCGTACAATAAGCCTCCTTCTTACTCCCCCTCAGGCTTCCTGCGATCACATCATTTGGCCTTCCGTCGCTGAGTACGATCAGAATCTTATTCTCTTCCTTCCGTTTCTCCAGGCTTTCCGCCGCCGCTCTCACAGCCAGCCCGTCACGGTTATTGGCAGAACCGTAGAACTCAAAGATCCTCTCATTTGCGGCCCTGTCATCCTCATAATCCCGGAATCTCTGCATAATAGTAAAATCTCCAAAAGTACAGAATCCCATAACCCTCTGCGGAATCCTCACAATGCTCAGGGCCTCACTGATAATATATCCCTGAAGCGCTACAAGGGCCTGTCTGCCCTGTTGGGAGCCGCTTGCATCAATCAATATCTCCACAACGAAATCCGTGTTATCCCGTATAATTTCGCGCTCAAACAGCCTTCTGTTGTCTGTCCTCCCCAGATTCCACAACTTTCTTGCACAGATACTCCCATACTCACTGGACACCACTTCCTTCTCATTTCTGGTAAGAAGTGCCCGCTTCAGTGTATTTGCCAGCATCTGCACATTCTGTCTGGTCACCATCTGGTTCAGATTCAGCACCCTGAGATTATCATCTCTGACCTTTTTTACATACTCAGCCTTGGCGCTCTCCTCCAGATCCCCGTGCAGCAGCCCGTCTGTAAAATGCAGACGACAGCCCTCATGGCTGCCCCTGCAGACCTGGCTGTTCTGATGCTTCTGTTCCTGGACAGACAGATAGCTCCTTCCATAATTAAGCTCCACATACTCATCCAGGCGGGCGGAAGATTCCTCGTCCAGCACGATCACATTTGCCTTGTGCCGGTTAAGCAGCTCTTCCTCCTCCATCAGTTCATCGGTAAAAAGATTTACCTTATGCTCATCCTCACTCTCCTCGGATTCCTCCTCCAGATTCTCTTTATCCGTATACTCTTTGCTGTTCTCCTCAGAATCCCTGAGTTCCTCGCTGAGGCCCTTGAACTTCTTCGTAAATCCCTTGGCATATGCCCCCTCATATACAGCACCGAGACAATTTACAATCTGTGAAGTATCCTCTGCGTCTTCCAGCGTACAGATAAGCTCTATCAGTCTCTGGTTTCTCTCATCCGCCTCCGTTTTATCCAGCATATACCGCAGATAGCATGCTTCTATATTACCCCAATCCGTATGCGTAAGCCTCATGCTGTCCTTTTCCAGCGTATCCCGCATGGCTTTGCGCCGTATGGACGCCACGCCGCGCCGCTCCTTTTCCAGCTTTTTATACACAGCGCAGTCAATACACAATCTTCCCAGTGCAAGGAGCACAGACGGTTCCCAGCCGGCATAGACCTTTTTCGTTATGTAAGACTCATACTCTTCAACGCTGAAATACCTGGCAAATCCTCCATGCCGGACAGCATCATAAAAGGCAATGTATTTTGACTTCTGCCAGGCCTCCGGATCCACCTCAATGTCCAGTTCATAATCCTGGCTGACCGTCCACATGAGATTCCTGATCCTGTTCTGGATATCCAGACGGTTTGCCTCTGCTTCCCATCTATCTTCGTTTTCCATACAATACATCTCCCCATATGCGTCTGTTTAAAATACATCGCTGCTGGTCCACTCCTCAGGTATCCGGGTCATGACGATATCAGCGATCAGCTCTCTCTCAAACGCGTCGAAACATTTATCCGTGATTCCCATATCAATGGCATCAACCGGGTTTAAACCGCCTTTTATCAGCTTCAATGCCCCAATCAGTCCACGCATATCCACCGCTTTGGTTGAAATCTCTCCGTTTTTTGCCTTGAGCTGCAGATCCAGGAAAAGTCCTGAGAACTGTTCAAGTGCCCCATCCTTCACATCAGGAAACGCGCTCTTTAAGATTCCCATGAGCCTGTCCTCCGTCATGGACGGCATATTGATCACCATGAACCTGGAGACCAGGGCCTCATTTAACTCCTTAGTCCCCGCATACCCATAATTCATGGTAGCGATAAACCTGGCAGCCGGGTCCAGATCTATCTTGTCATATCCCGGTACATCAATCACCCGTCTGTAGTCAAGCGTTGCATGGAGGACGGAGACCGCATCATTCTTTGCCATATTGATCTCATCCAAAATTCCAAATCCCCCGTATCTGGCGCACTGGTAAATAGGTCCTTTCCGAAGCTTTACCTCATTGCCCACAAAGGTATCTGTGCCGATCAAAGTGCTGCTGTCCGTATTTACATGGAAAGATACATTGTAAAGCGGCCTTCCGAAAATCCATGCCAGATTCTCGGCAAGTACATTCTTTCCCGTGGCCTTGTCTCCGCAGAGAAGGATATTCTCCCCCTCCAGAATGGCTGTCACTGCTTTCTCTAAAATTTCCTCCCCGAAAAACGGCATGGAAGGTGCAGTGATCCTGTCCTTTACCTTGTCAGCAACAGGATTTTCTTTCTTAAACAGTTCTACTCTCTTTTTCAGGCTTTCTTTCAATTCCATTCTGCTCACCTCACAAAATAGGCTCCTTCGCCGGAGTTCCCGCTTTGCGCGGATATTTCTTCGGTGTAGGCTTTGCCTTCTGAATCACTACAAGGGAACGCTCCATATCTGTTCCCGGAAGGAGAAATTCTTCTGTCTTCTCCAGCTTTCCTCCCAGTACAGATACTGCTTTCTTCCCCTCCATAAGTTCCTCTTTCACTCTGCCTGACTTATAAGCTACAAAGAAGCCGCCTTCCTTTACATAAGGCATGCAATACTCACTGATGGTACATAGCCTTGCCACTGCCCTGGTAACACTGAGATCATACTGTTCCCTGAGCTCCGGCCTTCTGGCCCCGTCCTCTGCACGTCCGTGCACGGTGTGGATGCCCTCAAGCCCCAGGTCTTCTATGACGGCATCCAAAAATTTAAGACGTTTATTCAGGGAATCCAGAAGTGTCACCTGAAGGTGGGGAAATACAATTTTAAGGGGAATCCCCGGGAATCCCGCTCCGGTTCCCACATCAATGCAGGATTTTATATTCTCCATATCCAGGGCTTTTACAATAGAGAGACTGTCCACAAAATGTTTTGTCAAAACTTCCCCGAACTCCGTAATTCCCGTCAGATTCATGACCTTGTTCCATTCCACCAGCATCTCGTAGTAGCGCACAAACTGCTGCTTCTGTTCCTCTGTTAAGGTCAGCCCCAATTCCCCGCAGCCATTCTCCAGTATATCCAGGCAGTATGCCTTCTGTTCCTGATTTGTCACTTCACTCATGCATCCGCCTCCTTATGAATTCCGTTTCTTCTGTAAGATTCCATATATACAAGCAGTACCGATATATCCGCCGGGGATACGCCCGCGATCCTGGACGCCTGTCCAATGGATACCGGCCTGTATTCCTTTAATTTCTGCTTTGCCTCTATCCTCAATCCGCTTATTTCCTCATAATCCAGGTCCTCAGGCAGACGTTTTGTCTCCAGTTTCTTAAACTGTTCCACCTGTTTTAACTGCCTGCGGATATAACCGTCATACTTGATGTTAATGTTTACCTGTTCTGCCACATCCTCAGGAAGTTTCGGCCTTTTTTTATCCAGCGGCGCCAGAATTTTGTAAGAAAGTTCCGGACGCCTGATCAGTTCTGCCAGAGAGGAGCCGTTTTTCAGCAGTGTACTTCCGTAGGATTCCAGAAGTTCCTGCACTTCCTTTGAAGCACCTACAAAGGTGTTCTCCACACGGGCTGCCTCCTCCTCTATCTTCTGCTTCTTCCAGAGTACATACTGATACTCCTCCTCACTCACCAGACCCACCTGATATCCCTTTTCCCTGAGGCGCAGGTCCGCGTTGTCCTGTCTGAGGAGCAGGCGGTATTCCGCCCGGCTTGTCATCATTCTGTAAGGTTCATGATTTTCCTTCGTCACCAGGTCATCGATTAAAACGCCGATGTAGGATTCGGACCGGTCCAGTATGAGCATTTCCCGTCCCAGCACCTCCATGGCCGCATTGATCCCTGCCACAAGCCCCTGGGCTGCTGCCTCCTCATAACCGGAACTTCCGTTAAACTGTCCGCCTGAGAAAAGCCCTTTTATCTCCTTGAACTCAAGCGTTGGATAAAGCTGTCTTGCATTGATGCAGTCGTATTCTATGGCATAGGCATTCCTTACAATCTTTGCATTCTCAAGTCCGGGTACGGAGTGATACATCTCATGCTGCACATCCTCCGGCAGGGAGCTGGACATGCCGCCCACATACATTTCATTGGTATACAGCCCTTCCGGCTCCAGGAATACCTGATGTCTGTTCTTATCCGCGAATTTTACCACTTTATCCTCAATCGACGGGCAGTATCTCGGCCCTGTTCCCTCGATCATGCCGGAATACAGAGGCGAGCGGTCCAGGTTGTTCCTGATGATCTCATGCGTCTTTTCATTGGTATAAGTAAGCCAGCAGGATGCCTGATCAATCTGTACATCTTCCGGATCGGTCGAAAAGGAGAAGGGAACCACCCTCTCATCCCCGAACTGTTCTTCCATTTTGGAAAAGTCAATACTTCTCTTATCAATCCTGGCAGGTGTTCCTGTCTTAAACCGGTACATCTCCACACCCAGGTTCTTCAGGGATTCCGTCAGGTAATTAGCAGCCTGCAGACCGTTCGGGCCTGTATAACTGCTTACATCACCGTAGATGCAGCGGGCTTTCAGATACGTTCCGGTACAGAGCACCACAGCCTTTGTCTGATACACGGCTCCTGAATACGTCTTTACACCTGCTGCCTTATGCTCCTGAGCCAGGATTTCTGTCACCTCGGCCTGTTTTATGGTGAGATGTTCCGTGTTCTCCAGTACCCTTCTCATACTCCTGGTATACTCCTGCTTGTCCGCCTGGGCGCGCAGGGAATGGACGGCAGGTCCCTTCGATACATTGAGCATTTTTGACTGGATAAAGGTCTTGTCAATATTTTTTCCCATCTCACCGCCAAGGGCGTCAATCTCTCTCACCAGATGGCCCTTGGAACTCCCGCCTATGTTGGGATTGCAGGGCATCAGCGCAATACTGTCCACGCTTACTGTGAACATGATGGTCTCAAGGCCGAGACGTGCACAGGCAAGCGCAGCCTCACAGCCGGCATGACCCGCGCCCACAATGGCAATATCGTAATTCTCAACCAGATTGTTCATTCTAATGTCTTCCTTTCTGAAATAACTATTCACATGATTTTTCTATTTGAACTCTGTTATCCACATTTTCGATAAAATATGATGATTTTTGTGGATAACACTGCCGTATTTTTATTTTCCTGTGCAGAACTTCGCAAATATCTCATTTACCAGGTCTTCCCCCACGGACTCCCCGATAATGGTTCCCAGACTCTCGTATGCGTTCATCAGGTCAATGGAGAAGAAATCCTCAGGCATCTGCATGGCAATGCTGTTTTCCACAAGCTCCAGGCTTTTCACAGCGTCCTCCAAAGCCGTCTTATGGCGGATATTTGTAATATATACCTCATCATTAAAGGACAGCTCGCCTTCAAAGAACATATCCTTGATCTGCTGCTCCAGCACATCGATCCCCTGCTCCTCCTTGGCGGATACAGGTATCACCGGATGGTTCATCCGCAGCCTCAGGCTTTCCTCTGAGACCACTGTATCCAGATCCGTCTTGTTCAGCAGAATGACTGCCTTCTTATCTTCCAGCATGGAGATGATCTCCTCATCGTTCTCATCCAGGGGGATGGAGGAATCCACCACGTAGAGAATCAGGTCCGCGTCCTTTGCGTACTCTTTTGCTCTTCCCACGCCGATCTGTTCCACACGGTCCTCTGTATCCCTGATACCGGCTGTATCTATCATACGGAGGGAGATGCCGTGCAGGACAATGGTCTCCTCCAGAATATCCCTGGTAGTCCCCGCAATATCCGTTACAATGGCTCTCTCCTCTCCCACAAGAAGGTTCATAAGTGAAGATTTTCCCGCATTTGGTTTGCCCACAATGACGGTCTTGATACCCTCCTTCATCATCTTGCCTTCCCCGGCAGTTTCCAGCAGTCTCTCGATTCTGGATTTCTGTTCAGCCACTTCTCTTTCCAGGGTCTCCCCGTATCCGTCTATACTGATATGCTCCGGGTCATCCAGGGCTGACTCAATATAGGCAATGTGATAGATAATACTCTCCCTGATTTCCCGGATCACCTTCTGCACAGACCCCTTTAACTGGTTCAGGGAACTTTTCAGCGCATATTCATTTTTGGCATTGATCACATCAATCACTGCTTCAGCCTGGGACAGGTCTATCCTTCCGTTTAGGAACGCCCTTTTTGTAAATTCCCCCGGCTCTGCAGGGCGGGCGCCGTATTTTATCACGGTCTCCAGCACCCGTTTCATGGCCAGAACACCGCCGTGGCAGTCGATCTCCACCGTATCCTCACCGGTATAGCTTCTGGGGCCGTCCATGAGCATGACCAGCACCTCATCAATCTCTTCCTCCCCGTCATAGATAAACCCATAGTGAATGGTGTGTGACGGTTCCTTGTCAATCTGCTTTCTGCCGCCTTTGGAACGGTAAACCTTCCGGACTATCCCGCGGCTTTCGGGACCGCTCATACGGATGATTCCGATTCCCGATGCCGTCATAGCTGTGGCGATTGCTGCAATGGTATCTGCCATTTTCTTCAACTCCTCTGATTCTATTTCAACATTAACACAGGTAACGTAAATTTATAGTCAAAATTAAAAAAATTCCAGGCGAAAGCGCAGAGAAATTTATTCTCCATTATTCACGCTTTCACCTAGAATAATCATACTTAATATATATTATTTTTTCAGCTTTACAACCACGTGGCGGTAAGGTTCATTTCCCTCACTGTAAGTCTCCACGTAGCGGTTGCCCTGTAATGCAGAGTGGATGATTCTTCTCTCATAGGGATTCATCGGCTCCAGGGAAACCGGTTTTCTGGTCTTTCTGACTTTGTAGGCAATGCTCTTTGCCAGATTTTCCAGAGTCTCTTTTCTCCTGTTTCTGTAATCCTCAGTATCCAGCTTCACACGGATATATCCCTGTCTTCCCTTGTTGACAACAAGGCTTGTGAGATACTGCAGAGAATCCAGAGTCTGTCCTCTCTTGCCTATAAGAATGCCCATGTCCTCACCTAAAAATTCAATTTCCAGGTTGCCTTCCGCGCTCTTATATTCCATCTTGATCTCAACTTCAAGCTCCATGGCTTTAAACACGCCGCTTAAGAACTTCTCCGCGTCTGCTTTGACAGCTGTGATCTCTTCTTCTGTTCTCTCAACGACCTTCCGCTCTTCATGCTGCGGTTTTACATCCTCTTTGAAAGCCTCTGCCTTTCTGGCATCTTTTTTCGGCTCCCTCTTAGGCTCTCTTCTCGGCTCGCTCTTGAACTCTTTTTTCGCTTCTTTTCTTTCTTCCTTTGGTGCTTCTTTTCTCTCTTCTTTTACCGGAACAGCCTCTTCAATTACTGGTTCTTCTGGTAAGGATACTTCTTTTCTGCGAACATTGATCCTGGCCGGTTTGGCTCCGAATCCTAAAAATCCTGAACTACCTTCAAATAAAACCTGAATCTCCAGATTTTCACTGGAGGTCTCAAAATCCAGACAAGCTTTTGTGATCGCTTCGTCTACAGTTTTTGCAGAAAATTCTTTGAATTCCATGCTTCTTCCCCCTTACCCCTACTTCTTCTTAGATTTGTTTTTCTGATCAAATTGAGCAACCATGTTTGCCTTTGAAGCTAAACTTCCCGGTTTTGCATTCTGCACATTCTTGTAATATTCGGTAGATTTCTGAACTGCAGCATTTCTGTCCTCAGCTGTTGTCTTCTTCGGCTCCTCAATGTTTCTTACATTCATCTTGGCCTGCTGCGTGATCTTCTGCGGCGGAAGTCCTGCTTTTGCACGCTTCTTAGCCATCTTTTCCTGGTTCTTCTTAATGAAATCATCCATATTCATATTGTCCAGATGTCTGTTGATGACAAGCTGCTGTACACAGCGGATCACAGAACCGGCGATCCAGTAGATACCAATACCTACAGGGAATGAGAAACAGATAAAAGCGGAAAACAGAGGCATGAAAGTGTTCATACCCTTCATTGTGGCATTCATCTGGCTGTTTGTGTCATCTGTTGCTGCTGTGGGCATTAATTTTAAGTTCAGCATCTGAGTCAGCCAGGACAACAGCGGAATCATGATCGCAGCAACGATCAGAAGATACGTGTGCTCACTCCATCCTGTCTTGATCAGGGAAAGCGGTGTGTCCGCTATGTTCAGTCCCAGGAAATTCTGCATGGGATGGATTTTACCCGCAGTGTCACTCAAGGTCTGCGCAAAACCGCTGAACTTGTCCACATCGCCAAGATCTGCCCACTGGGAGGGGGACAGACTGTATAAAAAGTCAATGACATGGTTATCATTTACACCCTTGCCATTTGTGGGCCAGCTATAACTTCTGATACCATGCTCTTTAATAAATTCCGTGATGATTCCCACATATCCGTCAACATTTGTGATTTTAACAACTGCGGAATCGAACATGTGCTTAATTCCTCCGATGTATCCCGGCATCTTGATGATAACCTGGTACAGAGCGAAGAAGATAGGCATCTGAATAACCATCTGCAGACAGCTTCCTGTAGGAGATACACCGTACTTTTCATATACGGCCATGGTCTCTTCCTGCATCTTCATCTGTGAGTTCTGGTCTTTTTTGCCTTTATATTTCTTGTTTATTTTCTGTAATTCCGGGGACATGACTGCATTCATCTTAGAGAACTTCTGCTGTTTGATCTGCAGAGGCGTCATGAACATATAAATAATAATCGTAAATAAAATAATGCAGAGGCCCAGGTTTGTGACCCCGATACTGTAAATGCCGTTCATCAGCCAGCCCATTACTTCAGCGACCCATTTTACAATCGGCATTGTACTCTTTGTTAGCAACGCAACCAAAATATTTTCCTCCTTATAGCCGGTTTGTCACCTTCATCTCTCAAGCATTCCGCCTTTTAAGAAAACGGCGGTGCATAATTATCTCCTAACAAGATAAAACAACAATTATGGTACCGGATCGTATCCGCCTTTTGAAAATGGATTACACCTTAATATTCTCCAGCAAGCCAATAAACTACCTTTTACTGCACCATACTTCTCAATTGCTTCTAATCCATACTGAGAACACGTGGGTATATAGGGACAACGGGTTCTCTTTAACGGGGATAAATATTTCTGATAAAGCCGAATCATCTTAATCAATACTGTCTTCATTCTCTTCACTTCTTATGGTCTTTGTTAACTTACCTAAGTGCAAAAGCGCACTCTCCATGGAATGGAATCCCTGATCCTTTCCATTTACCCTGACTACTACAACAATATCATATCCGCACCTGAATTTTTCTTCGTTTAATCGGTAGCTTTCTCTGAGAAGCCTGGTCAAATGATGTCTCACAACACTGTTGCCTACCTTTTTACTTACGGATATACCAATTCTGTTTCTGTCCAACTGGTTTTTTAACACATACATAACTAAGTAACGATTTGCAAATGATGTTCCCTTTTTATAAACCAGTTGAAAATCTCTGTTTTTCTTTAACGATTCCGAATACTTCATAAACCATCCTTTAATGAAAAGAAGAGAAGAAAAGACCACATATCTGCGGTCTTAAGCTGATAATCTTTTTCTTCCTTTTAATCTTCTTGCAGCTAAAACTTTTCTTCCGGCCTTACTGCTCATTCTTGCTCTGAATCCATGAACTTTGGATCTGCTTCTCTTTTTTGGCTGAAATGTCATTTTCATATTCCAGGCACCTCCTTTAAACCAAATATCTATCTATTGTTTCAGATAGTATTCCTATGATTATGCATGATAGAAAACATCATTTCAATTATATTCGTAAACCCCTGATTCGTCAAGATATATTTTATTTTTTTATTTAAATATATTTATCACGAAAATAGGCTGAAATCCGTGTATTCACACGTTTTCCACATTCCAAAATACTGACCTGTGGAAAGTATTCCCTGGACCATATCCCTGAAATGATTATCCCCACAGTTATTCACACATTTCTGGTTTACGTAACGTTATCCACAAATTGTGGATAACTTGTGGATAACTTTTTCGTTTTCCCCACGCTTTTTTGCCTTTTTCGACAAAAAAGCCTTGATTTATCCATATTTTCGCCATGTGGAAGATGTAAATAAAGTTATACACATTTCTCACATCTCTCTTTTTCCACAATGTTTTTAACTTTACAATCCTCATTTTCCACACGGTTTTATCCACATTATTAACGTAACCTTGTGGATTTCTGTTTAGAAATATTTTTTCATTGCTAAAAATTCTATTTTATTATAATATATAGATAATAATACGTTTTTTTGCAATAGAAAGTCCGCAGACGCGTACTTTCTATTGTTGTGTGCTTGTACAAAGAGGAAGATTTCATTTTGAGTTGACTTTTTAACTCAAAATGTGGATTGAAATAATTATTTCATATCGGGAGAATTCAAAATGCATTTAATACAGGAAAAATGGACAGACATATTAAATATGATAAAAACGGAGCATCAGTTATCTGATGTCTCTTTTAATACCTGGCTGAAATCCCTGACAGTCCACAAAGTGGAGGGGGACACCGTAACCATCATTGTCCCCACAGGGCAGATCGGTATTAACTATATTGCCAACAAATATCTTCTTCCATTAAAAGTGGCAATTACAGAGACCGTGGGAGAAGACTATGAAATTGCTTTGATCTTACCGGATGACGTGCCGCCGGAAACGGCGGATACCCCCGTATCTTCCGCTGCAGTAAATGAAAGTATTGAAAAAGCCAACTTAAATCCAAAATACACTTTTGACACGTTTGTAGTCGGAAGCAATAACAAACTGGCACACGCAGCTTCCGTCGCCGTTGCAGAATCCCCGGGAGAAGTGTATAATCCCCTCTTTATATATGGAGGTGTTGGTCTTGGAAAGACCCATCTGATGCACTCCATCGCACATTTTGTGCTGCAGAAGAGACCGCAGTCCAAGGTTTTGTATGTGACCAGTGAATATTTTACCAATGAACTGATTGAATCCATCCGTAACGGCAATAATTCAACTATGTCCAAGTTTCGGGAAAAATACCGGAACATAGATGTACTGCTGATCGATGATATACAGTTTATTATAGGAAAGGAATCCACCCAGGAAGAATTTTTCCACACTTTCAACGCCCTGCACGGAGCCAAAAAGCAAATTATTATCTCCTCAGATAAGCCTCCGAAAGATATGGAAATCCTGGAGGACCGGCTTCGTTCCAGGTTTGAGTGGGGATTGATCGTGGATATCTCCTCACCTGATTTTGAAACCCGAATGGCTATCCTCCGAAAGAAGGAGGAGCTGGACGGATACCAGATTGACGACCAGGTCATCGAGTATATCGCACAGAATGTAAAGTCAAATATCCGTGAACTTGAAGGTTCTCTGAACAAGATCATGGCATATGCAAACCTGGAGAACCGGGAGATCAATCTGGCTCTGGCAGAAAAAGTATTGAAAGATATCATATCCCCAAACCAGAAGAGAACTATAACACCGGAACTCATTATTAATATAGTAGCAGAACACTTTGATCTCACTCCTTCAGACCTGACCGGAAACAAAAGGAGTTCAAAAATAGCATATCCAAGACAGATTGTCATGTACCTGTGCCGCCACATGACAGAGACTACGCTGAAGATCATCGGTGACAGCCTGGGCGGACGTGACCATACGACCATCATGAGCGGCATAAATAAAATAGAGCGGGAAGTGGAGGAAAACGACGCCACCAGAGAAATCATAGATATATTGAAGAAAAAGATAAATCCCGCCAAGTAATCTTTAAGGTATACACTATCCACAACCTTAGGTGAATAAGCAGTGACTTTCATGTGGATAAGTGTTGATAACGTGAACCCCGGTTTTGGGCGCCTCATTTATCAACAGCTTATTCACTTGAACTTCAACGTTAACCCACAAAGTTATCCATACGGTGAAAGCCGCAGTTTATGCGGGTTTCGAGGGTTATTCACAAATTCACATCCCCTAAGGCTACGACTGCGGATTTCTTTTAATTATTTTATAGATAAAGCCACTTTTGCACAGAAAGGAAGTTATACACATCATGAAATTAATTTGTCCAAAATCAGAACTATTAAAAAGTGTAAATATTGCCATGAAAGCCGTACCGGGAAAAACAACCATGCCCATTCTGGAATGTATTCTCATTGACGCATCTGCAAACGAGATAAAATTCACATCCAATGATATGGAACTGGGAATCGAAACAATCGTCGACGGTACTATAGAAGAAAAAGGCATCATCGCACTGGATGCCAAGATATTTTCCGAGATTGTCAGAAAGCTCCCGGATAATAATGTTACCATTACAACAGATGAAAAACTGAACACACTGATTACCTGTGAAAAAGCCAAGTTCAATATTCCGGGAAAATCAGGAGAAGATTTTTCTTATCTTCCGTTTATTGAAAAAAATGACTGTGTACGGATTTCGCAGTTTACTTTAAAAGAAATTATCAGACAGACTATTTTCTCCATTGCAGCCAACGAGAACAATAAACTGATGACAGGTGAACTTTTCCAGATTGAAAACAATATGCTGAGAGTTGTTTCTCTTGACGGACACCGGATCTCCATCAGAAAAATTGCCTTGAAGGAGGAGTGCGCAGATAAAAAAGTAGTGGTTCCCGGTAAGACACTGAATGAGATCAGTAAGATTTTATCCGGTGAAATGGAAGATATGGTGGATATCTATCTCGCAGAGAACCATATCTTGTTTGAATTTGATAATACCAAGGTAGTATCCCGTCTCATCGAGGGAGATTACTTTAAGATTGACCAGATGCTGTCCAGTGATTATGAGACAAAAGTTAAAATTAATAAAAGAGAATTTCTGGATTGTATCGACAGGGCAACCCTTCTTGTGAAAGAGGGAGATAAAAAACCAATTATCATCCACATTGAGGATGGCTCCATGGAGCTGCGCATTGATTCCCAGATCGGTTCCATGAAAGAGGACATTGATATTGAAAAAGAGGGAAAAGATATTCTCATCGGTTTCAATCCCAAGTTTTTGATAGATGCACTGAAAGTCATTGATGACGAGGAAGTCAGCATTTATCTCATGAATCCGAAGGCACCCTGCTTTATCAGGGATGACGAGGAGCAGTATATTTATCTGATCCTTCCTGTAAACTTTAACGCTGTCAGCAGATAAAAACGGGTTTGAAAGCCGTTAGGAGAGAAAAAATGGAAATAATCAAATTAAAAGATGAATTTATTAAGTTAGGCCAGGCCCTGAAAGCCGCAAATCTTGTGGAAGACGGGGTTGAAGCCAAATATGTCATTCAGGACGGTCTCGTAAAAGTCAATGGTGAGACCGATACCAGAAGAGGACGTAAACTTTACGACGGGGATCTGGTAACTTATGACGGACAGGAAATCAAGATAGTAAAATAATTTTACTAATCCTATAATCCCAACAACAGGTGTTTACATGTATATTGAGTCTATAGAACTGAAAAATTACAGGAATTACAATCTTTTGTCCCTGCAGTTTGACAAGGGAACGAATATTCTCTATGGAGACAACGCCCAGGGCAAGACGAATATTCTGGAAGCTGTATACCTGTGCGGTACCACGAAATCACACCGAGGCAGCAAAGACAGGGAGATGATCCGGTTTGAACAGGATGAATCCCATATCAGAATGTTTGTGAACAAGGACGGCATATCCCATAAAATAGATATGCATCTGAAAAAGAATAAAGCCAAAGGCATAGCCATTGACGGTATTCCCATCCGAAGGGCCAGTGAGCTGTTCGGAATTGTCAACATTGTATTTTTCTCACCCGAGGATCTGAATATTATCAAGAACGGTCCCGGTGAGAGAAGAAGATTTATTGATTCCGAGTTATGTCAACTTAATAAGGTGTATTTATCTGATTTATCCAGTTATAACCATGTTCTGAATCAGAGGAACAAGTTGCTGAAGGACATTGGATTTCAAAGCGGTCTGGCGGCCACTCTGGATGTGTGGGATGAACAGCTGGTACGTTACGGAAGATCCATCATTGAAAGCCGTCATGAATTTATCCGTGATATAAACGATATTATCGGAGGGATACATAGCAGCATAACAGGCGGAAAAGAAAAGATTGAACTGGTTTATGAGCCGAATGTAAAGAGCGATGAGTTCTACGAACAGCTGGGGAAAAACCGGGAAAAAGATTTTAAATTCAGAAATACTTCATCCGGACCACACAGGGATGATTTGTGTGTTAGAATAAATGACATTGATATCCGTAAGTTTGGTTCACAGGGACAGCAGCGCACAGCCGCCCTATCCCTGAAATTATCAGAGATCTATCTGGTGGAGAAGAAGATAAAGGATGTTCCGATCCTTCTTCTGGATGATGTTCTGTCAGAACTGGATGCAGGCAGGCAGAATTACCTGCTGGACAGTATCCGGAATGTGCAGACTATGATAACCTGTACAGGTTTGGATGATTTTGTCAATAAAAGATTTGAAATCAATAAATTGTTTAAAGTGGTGGAGGGGACAGTTGCCCCCTGAGACGACCAGTGGAAAACCGGTGAGCATTGCCGGTAAACAGGAGGAAATGCATGAGCACAGAGATTAAAACAGAGTATGGAGCAGATCAGATTCAGATACTTGAGGGACTGGAGGCTGTAAGAAAAAGGCCTGGTATGTATATCGGCAGTACCTCCGCCAGAGGTCTGCACCATCTGGTGTATGAGATTGTAGATAATGCGGTAGATGAAGCGCTGGCCGGTTATTGCGATACCATAGAAGTATCTATAAACGAGGATAATTCTATCACGGTTATAGACAATGGCCGCGGTATTCCGGTTGGAATTAACCACAAAGCCGGCATTCCGGCGGTTGAGGTTGTTTTTACGATTCTGCATGCCGGCGGTAAATTCGGCGGCGGGGGATATAAGGTATCCGGCGGTCTTCACGGTGTTGGCGCATCTGTTGTGAATGCCCTCTCCACATGGCTGGAGGTCACCATTTTTCATGAAGGAAAAGTATACCGTCAGCGCTATGAGCGTGGAAAAACTATTTATAAATTAAAAGTGATCGGTGACTGTGATCCGGATAAGAGGGGAACCATGGTGACCTTCCTTCCTGACCCCCAAATATTTGAAGAGACTGTGTTTGACTTCAGTACGCTCAAACACCGGTTCCGTGAAATGGCCTTCCTGACAAAAGGACTGAAGATCATTGCTGTGGACAAGAGAGATGAGGAACCAAAGGAAGTCATTTTCCACTATGAGGGCGGTATCAAGGAGTTCGTGCAGTACCTGAACAGAAGTAATTCCGCACTCTATGAAGATATTCTTTACTTTGAGGGGACAAAGGACGGCGTGGTGGTGGAAGTTGCCATGCAGCACAACGATTCCTATACAGAAAATACTTATGGTTTCGTAAATAATATCACAACGCCTGAGGGTGGAACCCATATTGTGGGATTTAGAAATGCCCTCACCAAGACCTTTAATGAATATGCAAGAAAGAATAAAATCTTAAAAGAGAGTGAGTCAAATCTTTCAGGAGAGGATATCCGTGAAGGTCTGACAGCCATTATCAGTGTTAAGATAGAGGACCCGCAGTTTGAGGGGCAGACAAAACAGAAATTGGGCAACAGTGAGGCCAGGGGAGCAGTGGACAATGTTGTGAGCGGCCAGCTTGAAATTTTCCTGGAGCAGAATCCGGCTGTTGCAAAGACGATCATTGAGAAATCCGTGCTTTCCCAGCGTGCAAGAGATGCTGCCAGAAAAGCCAGAGAACTGACAAGGAGAAAGTCTGCGCTGGAGGGAATGTCCCTTCCGGGCAAACTGGCTGACTGTATGGACAAAGATCCTTCCAAATGTGAGATCTACATCGTAGAGGGAGATTCCGCCGGTGGTTCCGCCAAGACCGCCAGAAGCCGTGCAACACAGGCCATTCTTCCGCTGAGAGGTAAAATTCTGAATGTGGAGAAGGCAAGACTTGATAAAATATACGCGAATGCCGAGATCAAAGCCATGATCACTGCTTTCGGAACCGGCATTCACGAAGATTTTGATATCAGTAAGCTTCGTTACAATAAAATCATCATTATGACCGATGCCGATGTGGATGGTGCCCATATTGCCACCCTTCTCTTAACGTTTTTATACCGTTTTATGCCGGAGCTTATAAAACAGGGACATGTATACCTGGCAAAACCGCCGCTGTTTAAAATTGAGAAGAATAAAAAAGTTTTCTATGCCTATTCCGAGAAGGAACAGGATGAGATACTGAATGAGATCGGACGTGACGGCAACAACAGGATCCAGCGTTACAAAGGTCTGGGAGAGATGGACGCAGAACAGCTCTGGGAGACCACCATGGATCCGGAACGCAGGATTCTTTTAAGAGTCACCATGGACGATGAGGCGTCATCTGAAATAGATCTGACATTCACCACACTTATGGGAGACAAAGTTGAGCCCAGGCGTGAATTCATAGAAGAGAATGCAAAATATGTTAAGAATCTCGATATTTGATCTCATGGGTCAGCCGGGCAGACAGCGATGATCTGTTTTGCTGCAGAATGAGGGAACGGACGACGGAAGCGGAGTTAAGGAGAAGCTAAATGGAAGATAATATTTTTGATAAAGTCCAGGAAGTGGACTTACAGAAAAAGATGGAGGAGTCCTACATTGAGTATGCCATGAGTGTTATTGCATCCAGGGCACTGCCTGATGTAAGGGACGGTCTGAAGCCGGTACAGAGAAGAATTCTGTACTCCATGATAGAATTGAACAACGGTCCGGACAAACCACACAGAAAATGTGCCCGTATCGTGGGGGATACTATGGGTAAATACCATCCCCACGGTGACAGCTCCATTTACGGGGCACTGGTTAACATGGCACAGGACTGGTCCACCAGATATCCTCTGGTAGACGGCCACGGAAACTTTGGTTCTGTGGATGGTGACGGTGCCGCTGCCATGAGGTATACAGAGGCCCGCCTGAGCAAGATTTCCATGGAAATGCTGGCGGACATCAATAAAAACACAGTTGATTTTGCTCCGAACTTTGACGAGACAGAGAAAGAGCCCCTGGTTCTGCCGTCCAGATACCCCAATCTTCTGGTGAACGGTACATCAGGTATTGCTGTTGGTATGGCTACCAATATACCGCCCCACAATCTGAGGGAGGTTATTTCTGCTGTTGTAAGAATCATTGACAATATTATTGAAGAAGACAGGGAAACCGAGCTGGAGGAAATCCTGTCCATTATAAAAGGGCCTGATTTTCCAACCGGAGCCATGATCCTGGGTACAAGGGGAATCGAGGAGGCTTACCGCACAGGCCGCGGAAAGGTCAAAGTGCGGGCTATCACAGATATTGAGACACTGCCCAACGGCAAGAGCCAGATCATTGTCACAGAACTGCCCTATATGGTCAATAAAGCGCGTTTGATCGAGAAGATGGCAGAACTTGTAAGGGATAAGAAAATAGACGGAATTACGGCCATTAACGACCATTCCAACAGGGAAGGCATGCGTATCTGTATTGA
Source organism: Blautia caccae (assembly GCF_040095955.1). Classification (NCBI taxonomy): domain Bacteria; kingdom Bacillati; phylum Bacillota; class Clostridia; order Lachnospirales; family Lachnospiraceae; genus Blautia; species Blautia caccae. Next base: position 53,879 of record NZ_JBBMFP010000031.1, read on the forward strand.
GCTGAGAAGGGATGCCAATGCCAATGTGATCCTGAACCAGCTTTACAAGCACACACAGCTTCAGGATACATTCGGCGTTATCATGCTGGCACTGGTGAACAATGAGCCTAAGGTCATGAACCTTCTGGAAATGCTTAAGCATTATCTGCTCCACCAGGAAGAGGTTGTGACCAGAAGGACACAGTATGACCTGAACAAAGCACAGGAACGTGCACATATCTTGGAGGGTCTGTTAAAAGCCCTGGAACATATTGACGAGGTTATCCGTATCATCCGTGCATCGAAGACCACACAGGAGGCAAAGGATTCCCTTATGGAGGCATTCGGCTTCTCAGATGCCCAGGCCCAGGCGATTGTAGACATGAGGCTGCGTGCACTGACAGGTCTGGAAAGAGACCGTCTTCAGGGCGAGTATAATGAGCTGGTTAAAAAAATCCGGGAGTTAAAGGCTATTCTTGCGGACAGAAACCTTCTGCTCCGTGTGATCCGTGAGGAGATTCTGGGCATATCTGATAAATACGGGGATGACAGAAGGACCTCGATCGGATACGATGAATTTGATATTTCCATGGAAGACCTGATTCCAAAGGAAAACACAGTTATTGCCATGACAAAATTAGGATATATCAAGCGAATGACTGTTGATAATTTCCGCAGCCAGAACAGAGGCGGTAAGGGAATCAAGGGCATGAGCACCATTGATGACGACTACATTGAGGAGCTTTTGATGACCACTACCCACCATTTCCTCATGTTCTTTACCAACATGGGGCGTGTTTACCGTATGAAAGCATATGAGATTCCGGAAGCCAGCAGGACAGCCAGGGGTACTGCCATTATCAACCTGCTTTCTCTGCAGCCGGAGGAAAAGATTTCAGCGGTAATCCCCATCAATGAATTTAAACAGGGAAATTATCTGTTTATGGCAACGAAAAACGGCCTTGTAAAGAAAACGCCTATTGAAGATTACAGTAATGTGCGTAAGACAGGTCTTGCGGCTATTGCCCTCCGCGAGGACGATGAGCTGATTGAAGTAAAATTTACGGACAACAAGAAGGATATTATCCTTATAACAAAATTCGGCCAGTGTATCCGTTTCCACGAGACAGATGTAAGAAGTACCGGACGTGTATCCATGGGTGTGCGCGGTATCAATCTGCTTGAGGAGGATGAGGTCATTGGCATGCAGCTCAACTGTCAGGGGGATTATCTGCTGATTGTCTCTGAGCATGGTATGGGCAAGAGAACCTCTGTAGGCGAATTTACCTGCCAGAACAGAGGCGGAAAAGGTGTAAAATGCTATAAGATCACAGAGAAGACAGGTAATGTGATCGGAGTAAAAGCAGTCAATGAGGAAAATGATATTCTTTTGATAACCACAGAGGGAATTGTGATCCGTCTGGAGTGCAGTACAATTTCTATTCTGGGACGAATTACATCCGGAGTGAAGCTTATGGACCTGAACGAGGGAGTGACGGTTGCCAGCATTGCAAAGGTGAGAGAAAAGGAAGAAAGTGAAAGCGCGGAGTCCGCAGAGGCAGATTCCCAGACAGAAGAGAACCAAGGAGAGTAAAATGCGTAGATTAAAAGGGCTTCTATGTTGCATTCTGGTGATAGTGCTTATGTTTTCTTTGAGCGGATGCGGCGTTAAGGTAAGCACGAAATCACCGGAAAGCGTTACGAAATCTATTGTAAATGCATATCAGAAAGGGGACACCGAGGCAGCAAAAAAATGCCTCGGCCTGGACCCTGACAAAAAATGCGCGGATGAGATCACGCAGGAAATAAAATATAATATGAAACAGTTTAAGGCCTACGGAGCATCAGAGGTGGACTTCACCAAATGTGAATCCCTGGGGAATTTTAACGGTTATGACCTGGTTTATGCTATTTACAATCTGGTGAAAAAGGATAAGGATGACAAAAAGTCAGAAGCTCTGGAAATCCCTTCTATGTCCATGTACTTTGTGAAGGAGAAAGACAAAAAGTTTCATGTAGTGCCGGCAAAGGATGTCACAGATGAGATGAGTCAAATCTCCAGTGAGGAATTTGCAAAGTTTATGAAGACGGAAGAGTATAAGACCTACGAGAAGGATTATAAGAAATTCGTAAGGAAAAATCCCAACTTTGAGGAAAATCTGAAAAAAGAGATGACAAAATAATTGGGAAGGCAGTAACATGCCGGAGGAATTCATGTTATGAAAAGAATATTGCTGATGGTCGCATATAATATCCTTCTGGTACCTTATATGTGGTTCAAACTGTGCTACTATGCCAGTCATGTAGACAAATATACAGAAGAAGAACGTTATAAGGTACTGCGTTTTATAGACAGCCGCGCCATTAAGGGCGGAAGAGTTACCATTGATGTGCATGGACAGGAAAATATTCCTGAGAAAAACGGATTTATGTTCTTTCCAAATCATCAGGGTCTGTTTGATGTTCTTTCCATCATGGCAGCATGTCCCAGACCTTTTTCTGTTGTTATGAAAAAGGAGATTCAGAATATACCGTTCTTAAAGCAGGTATTTGCCTGTATGAAGGCATATGCCATTGACAGAGATGATGTTAAGCAGGCTATGAAAGTTATTATACAGGTGACAAAAGAGGTGAAAGAGGGCAGGAACTATCTGATCTTTGCGGAAGGCACCAGGACAAAGGATCCCAATCATGTACACGAGTTCAAGGGCGGGAGCTTTAAAAGCGCAATGAAGGCACAGTGTCCCGTTGTACCGGTGGCTCTGATTGACGCCTATAAGCCATTTGATACGAAATCCATAGAAAAGGTGACAGTACAGGTGCATTTTCTGGAGCCGATCTGCTATGAAGAGTACAAAAATATGAAATCCGTGGAGCTTGCTGCGGAAGTAAAAAGCAGAATTGAAAAAGTTATTGAAAAAAATGAGAAAAAGTGATTGACAAATGTCATTTCATTGGTTATAATAATTTTTGCTCACGTAAATGAGCACAATTGAATAAAAGAACAATTATTCAGGCGTTGGAGAAGTACTCAAGTGGCTGAAGAGGCGCCCCTGCTAAGGGTGTAGACGGTTTGCGCCGTGCGAGGGTTCAAATCCCTCCTTCTCCGTTTTCTTTTTTACTTTTTAAAGTGAAAAAGAAATGAAAAAAAGTTGTTGACAAGCGACAAAAGATATGATAAGATATCAAAGTTGCTGCAAAAGCGATATGGAAACAACTGGTAACGGATTTTTAAAATATTGGAAATGAAACTTCCGAATATTTTGAAAAAAGTTAAAAAAGTTGTTGACAAGTCAGAAAAGATGTGATAATCTAATATGGCTGTCGCAAAAACGACAACATTCGACAGAAGAAAAAAACTTCTATAAAAAATAAAAAAAGTTCTTGACAAGCTCAAAACGATATGATAAAATATCAAAGCTGTCAAAAACTGACAGGAACCTTGATAACT
>NZ_JBBMFP010000032.1:0-52411 GCF_040095955.1 Blautia caccae
CTCCTGATTTTTCCTTTTATCTATAATGCTGTCTGCCGCCGCAGACAATAATGTTTTGTTGCTTTTTATAACGGCCGTTCCTTGCTATACCCCTATTATATGGTACCTTCCCCGTTTTCGTAAACGACACAAATTACCGTTTTACAATACATTTTCCCTGAATTATAAGGCAGAGCTTTCAGGGGAATTTCCGCCATCGTAAAAGGGAGACCTTCTCTTAAAGAAGTATCTCCCTTTTATTCTTATCCCGCATTTACGATGGGAATGGTCAGCAGAACCGTGGTTCCTTTATTCTGTTCACTTTTATATACCAGCCCAAATTGCTCTCCATAATAAAGCTGTATGCGGTGATGCACATTCTGCACGCCATAGCCGCTGGTCTTGGATGTGAGAATATAGGGCAAAACCTCTTCTGGTATCCCGCATCCATTGTCAGTCACCTCAAAAACAAGAGTATTTTCCTCCCTGCGCCCTCTCACGAGAAGCTGCTTCGGCCCTTCCGTTTCCTTGTGGTCCAAGCCATGAATAATAGCATTTTCCACAAGAGGCTGCAGCAGAAGATTGAGCATCTCATACTCCAGGATAGATTCTTCCATCTCCATCTCCGCCTCAAATTTTCCGGAATGCATCATCCTTTGAATCCTGATATAGGAGCAGGTATTATCCCATTCTCCCTTTACCGTAATAACATTTTTCCCCTTGTTCAGGGTGGTTCTGTAAAAAGTGGAAAGAAGCTGTGCCATCTCGCTGATTTCCTCCTGCTCTGCCATGATTGCCTTCCAGTTAATCAAAGACAGACTGTTATACAAAAAGTGAGGATTGATCTGAGCCTGGAGAGCTTTCATCTCATATTCCTGCTGGGTTATCTTACTCTGGTAAACCTCGTTTACCATATAATTCAGACGCTCCACCATTTTGCGGAAGCTATGAATCAGGCGGCCAATTTCGTCGGAAGATTCCGCCTTAATGTCCACTGCCAGATGGCCGTCCTCCACCTGTTCCACATTGTGCATCAGCTCTCCCAATGGCTTCACTACGCTCTTGGAAAGGATAGAACTGGCTAAAATAATAAGGACCATACAGATTATGATCACCAGCAGCACTAAAACCGTAATGCCCTTCGCTGCCGCAGAAACCGCGCCCACCGGCCTGTACAGGAGGATTCCCCATTCACACACGCCGATCCGGTCCTCCTTCACCACGCAGCGGCCAGACCGGAGGACTTCCTTCTTGCTCACGGCAGCAATTTGCTCTCCCTGCCCCGCAAGGTAAGAGAACACTGGATTGTCATTTGTATCTGTGATCAAGACGCCGAAATCCTCTTCAAAAAGTGTTTTCAGATTGGCAAAGGTCTGCCTGTCGCTTATCTCCATATAAATGATATTCTGCTCTGACTTCTTCTCAGAATAAATTTTACAGTACAGCTCCAGCTTATTGTCTTTATAATACCAATGTATCTTACTGTCCTTCAATTCCTCTGTGGAAATACCAATCTCATTCAGGGGCCTCAGGCTCTCTCCGTGAGAATATATGGTTGCATTGGAGCTGTATATGGTCACTCTTTCAACAGCGGGGTTCAGATTTCGGATGTTGGAAAGCATTGGGTCAATCACATCCCGATATGCCAGAAACATCTGGAAATTCGTATCATACCGCGCGGCAAGAGCCTGCTCCAGATTAGAATTCCAGACCAGGCTGTCCATGAAATATTTGTATGAAGTCAGGCTTCCATCCAATGCTGTCACGTTCTGCTGTAAAGTTTCCTCCAAAACCTGCTCCTCACGGGCAAGCAGGAGATTCCGCACCTGTACATAAGAAAAAACACCCAAAATAATCACCGGAATCAAGCTCACGGCCATATATCCCAGCAATACCTTTTTGCGGAATTTCAAATTTTTATACCACTGCTTTAGCTTCTTCATGCCACTTGATTTCCTTAATGTTCTCTGTATTTTTCAGGTGTGATACCATATTCGTTGCGGAAAGCCTTGCAGAAATAGGAGAGGTTGGAATATCCCACCATCCTGCAGATATCACTGATCTTCATATTGGTGCCCAACAGCAGTTCCCTGGCCTTCTCCATTCGCACGTTTTTGATGTACCGGTTAATGCCGATCCCCTTTTCCTGGCTGAATATGCTGCTGAGATAATGAGGTGTTAAATACACCTTATCTGCCAGAATATCCAGGCTCAAACCTTCCATATAATGACGACGGATATACTGTTCCACGATGGATATCACATGATTAGGTGACTCCTCAACCGTCATTTTTTCCTCCAGCTTTTTTAATACCTGCTCAAGGAGAAACTCTATATCCTGGAAGCTGCTATACGTATATAGCTGCTCCACATTTGCGATAAGCTGCTCGTCCTCACCAGGCAGTCCCAGAAAAAGTATTTTCAGTAAATTGGCACAGATAAACCGTGTATAAATGTAAGATTGAAAGCTGTTATTCCTGCACTTTTCGATGAGCTGCTCCACATTTTTACGAAGGCTGTACCCGTCTTTACACTTCACATCCCGCTCAATTTCCCGAAGGAACTGCTCTTCTTTTTCTGAATTGGCTTCCACTTCCCTTTTGTTCTCATCAACCGGATATACATAGATTCCTTTGTAGAAAAAGCGGTCCTCCAGATACCCTTCCGCCTGTGCATACACCACTCCGATATCCTGTGGCTTAAGAAGCGGGGGACTGACGGAAAAATAACACTGCTCCTGGTATTCTTTCTCTACCAACAGGTGAATACACTGCGCCAGCTGCCTGTATTCTTTCTCTGTATACTCACCCCCTTTTAATAGAAGGATACCCTGGGAAGGATTCAGGTCAATCATGTCAAAGGGCAACTTGTGCTGCTCCCTTATTTTATCCTGCAATTCATAGATATCCTCTGCCCTGTTTCCGAAAAATTCATCCTCAAACTCCATGAGAATCATCCTTGTATATTTCTCCAGAAATGCCAAATCCTTATCGAGATATTTGCCTTTCAGCTTATCATAAGGCATTTTATTTAACAGTCTGGACAATATATATGACTTTTGCGCCTGCTGGTTCTGCTGCAAAAGAGCATTTTTCTGCTCCATCCTCTCCACCACCAGCCGGATAGTCTTTTCAAACTCTTCAGGATTCACTGGTTTTAATATGTAGTCCACTGCCTGCAGGGACAACGCCTGCTTCACATAATCAAAATCATCATATCCGCTGAAAAATATAATCTGTATCTCAGGGATTAATTCCCTGGCCTTAGCAGACAGCTCCAGGCCGTTCATAAAGGGCATCTTGACATCTGTAAAAAGAATATCCACAGCACTTTCCTTCAGCTTTTCCAACGCCTCCCTGCCGTCTGCGGCCTCTGTGATGTCAAAGCCGAAGCCACACTTTTTCATGAGGAATTTTATTCCCATGCGCTCGTCATCCTCATCATCTGCAATCATCAAACGGTACATACCAATTTCCTCCCCAGCGCACCAGCCTTTAATATTTTATCTTTGAAGGAGATATATTCTGGCCTCATATGGCCGGAGAACAGACATATCACTCCTATCCTCATAATTACAGATCAACAGTGTACCTTCACCCCAGCTCTCCTGCAGGGGGCACTTCAAGGTCTTATCGTAGAAATTACAGATAACCAGAAGGTTCTCTGTTTCTCCCTGCCTTAAATACGCAAAAATATCCTCGTCGTCTTGTAAAAGCATTTGAAAACTTCCCTCAGCAAAGACGTCATATTCCTTGCGCAGACCCACCAGCTTTTTATAATAATTGTATATGGAACAAGGATCGTTTACCTGGGATTCTGCATTGATTTCCCTGTAGTTTGGGTTAACCTTTATCCAGGGAATACCTTGGGTAAAGCCCGCGTTTTCTGTGTCATCCCACTGCATTGGCGTCCTGGCATTATCCCGGCCCTTGGCATGGATGGAACGCATAATGTCGGCCTCCTCATAACCTTTGGCTAAGCGCTCCTGATACATATTGCGGATTTCAATATCCCGGTAATCTTCAATGGCATACTGCACATTTGTCATGCCCAGCTCCTCGCCCTGGTAGATGTACGGCGTGCCCTGCATACCATGCAGAAGCGTTGCCAGCATCTTTGCAGACTCTGCCCTGTATTCCTTATCATTTCCCCACCGTGACACAATTCGGGGCAAATCATGGTTGTTCCAAAAAAGGCTGTTCCAGCCGAAGCGGTTAAGCTCTGTCTGCCAGCGGTTCCATATTTCCTTCAGCTTCAAAAACGGCAGCGGGGCCAAATCCCATTTCTCTTTCCCCTCCTGCTGGTCCAGACCAATGTGCTCAAACTGGAACACCATAGAAAGCTCGCTGCCGTCCGGATTACTGAACTGCTTAGCGTTTTCTGTGGTCGCTCCCCAGGCTTCGCCCACTGTGATCAAATCACCCTTCTGGAACGTTTCCCGGCTCATTTCACGAAGATACTCGTGCAGGCGGGGACCATTATTGGTAATCTTTTTATCCGGCTCCTTGGCAATCTGGTCAATCACATCCAGCCGAAATCCACCCACGCCCTTTTCCATCCACCAGTAAATCATATCATATATTTCCCGGCGCACCTTGGGATTGTCCCAGTTTAAATCCGGCTGCTTGACTGAAAACTGGTGGAAATAATACTGCTGTACTTCCGGTACCCACTCCCATGCAGAGCCGCCGAAGCAGGCAGTCATATCGTTGGGCGGCGTGCCCTCCACACCATCCCTCCACACATAATAATCGTGGTAGGGATTTGTTTTACTTTTTTTCGCCTCCAAAAACCACCGATGCTCATCCGACGTATGGTTCAAAACCAGGTCCATAATAATCCGGATATGATGATTTTTCGCCTCCTTAATCAACCTCTCCATATCATCAAGGGTCCCAAACATAGGATCAATATCCTGGTAGTCGGAAATATCATATCCATTGTCATCCTGCGGCGACTGATACACAGGAGACAGCCATATAGCATCAATCCCTAAATCCTCCAGGTATCCCAGCCGCTCTATAATCCCATTAATATCCCCAATCCCGTCACCGTTACTGTCCTGAAAACTCCGTGGATACACCTGGTATATCACAGCCTTTTTCCACCATTGGTCCTTATTTATCTCCATCATCCATAGTACCTCCATCAATTTGTAATTTAATTGTAACTATTCAATAGGTCTGCGCATTTACTGCGCTGACCGTAAGAAAGCGTTTAGCAGCCAAGCAAAAATCCCATCGCCAAAGGCGATTTTGCATGGATTTTTGCCTGTATCTGTGAGGGCACTGATCAGTTACATTTAATTATAGGAGACTATGTGATTTAAGTATAGAAGAAAAAATACCAATTTGCAAAAAAATTTACGGAAAGTTAAGGAATCTACCTGGACATTGTATATTCCCCACATTCCATGGCATGGTTAAGAGAGAGATTGATTATCTTACGGGGAAAGAAAGCTGGAAGGGCTTAAAAGTGATAGGTAAAGTAGAAAGCATTCGGAAAATCATATTACATGATAGGCCCAACACTTCTCTCTTCTGAAGTATTGGGCCTATTTTTACTCCTTTTATTTGATCACATTGATCACCGTACTGTTGTAGGAACACTTTATCAAAGTGTGTCTTGTGATTCTCAAAGGTCACATTTCCGTCTGCAGGCCTTAAATCCCCTTTAGATTTGTCGTTTTATAGCCGCTTTTCATCGTCACCGTATGCTGCATAGGTTCCCGGTCTGTCAGCCCCAAAAGGTATAGAGCAGACTCGTGGAAAAAAACAACATGCGGACATCTGGACTGCAGGATATACATCCCATCCTCCCAGGCATCCGGGGACAGATAGATGCCGTGGGCCATCTTTTCATACCCGTGCTTTTGGATAAATTCTAAAAAGTAGGGCCTGGAAATTTCTAATGTCTGAGCATCTGCTGTCCTCAGGATCCTTTTCTTTTGAGAGCTGTTCCAACATTTCTTTGTCATTTCATCACCTTACTTTCATACAACTTATAATAAAGTATTATAGTTTGTATGTAAAGTATTGATATCGTATGATTTAACTGCTGTTTATTCCTTCCATCCAAAACCTCTCCCTAAATATCTACTAAAAAAGCGCCTGTTCCTTTAAGAACAAACGCTCTGGCCTCTTGATACTAATCTCTATAATACTTATAAAAATGATACAATAAAAAATGATTTCTTTATTCGCAAAATAAAGCACTAAATATTCTGATTATTATAATAGTACCAAAATAGTACCACGACCTATAGTTAAAGCCGTGAAACCCGCTGTTTATGCGGCCTCACGGCTTTCTGTTTACTATTCGAACTCGCTCCTGTTAGATGTTTTCTAAACAGATTTGCTTATGAGATTTAGCTCAGAGTATTGGTATTCTTTCCATTATTCAGATAGTAGAGGCTATCTGATTTTTTGTTGCCATGGTGTTGCCAAATTACTGTCCCCTATATATACACCTTCGTTCTCGATGTTCAATCAAAGCTTCTTAAATAGTTCGACTACTCTTTCGTATTCGGGGTCATCTATACTGATTACTTTATCCGTTCCTTTAAGGATATCTCTTTTTACAGTAACCGCAAGTCTAACCTTCCAACCCTGTTCCAAAGTAATCTCATGCTTTTTGGCAAATTCTTCAATTTGATCACACACAGGCTTATCTTCAACTACAATGTCATCGAAATCTTCATCGACTTCCTCAGGGCGTGGTAAGAATTTAGCTATAACTCGAGCAAGTTTTTCTTTCGGAAAAATATCTTCAATTTCACCATTTTCCAATGGTGTATAGTCAGAAATATTGATTATCTTATCTTTATCAGCCGCATAAAAATCTGATTTTAGCTCTGTAGCCATTTTAATACCCGGCTTATCACCATCAATTAAAACAGGCGGTTTTGATGAAGTTGTCCCAGATAAAATTGCGGAAGTTGCTTTTATACCTTTGACACCACCGGTAGGAATAAATACAATCTCCTTAAGTGGTGAAATACTTCCTTTTGAAATTAACAGATTTTTTAGCGCAGAAAGGTAGACCTGATCAGACTCTCCTTCTACTAATACTGGATTGCAATTTACAAGCAATGTATCAGATACGGATAATCCTAAAGCTGCATGAGCCGGATAAATTGATTGTGGTTGATTTTTTCCTTTTAGTCGCTCTGATGCACGTAGATCAGGACTAACAACCGTTTTTCCTTCTGCATCAATATATACAGATCGCACTCTTTCCAGATGATTTGAATCCACCATGAACGGCGAATGTGTAGTATATAACATTTGGTTATTCGTTGCTAAGTTTTCAAAGAAAACGAACAGATCTTTCTGGGCCAACGGATGAAGTGTTACTCCTGGTTCATCCAAAAGAAGTACCGCATTCTGATGATGCTGCTCACTCTCAACCAAAAACACAAGATAAAAGCTGAAAAACCATTGCAAGCCCGTACTTCTGGATTCCAGCTCGATTCTTTCCGGTCTGATAGAATCAGAAACCCAAATTCTAAAGAAACCTCCATCTGCTTGGAATTCAAAGGTATAGTTTCCTTGTTTCCACCACTCATTAAATGATTTTGTAAAGGCCGTTGAAGCGGAAGCTAATAAAATCTCACGTTCTTCTTTTTTACTAGCAATACGCTCAATTTCTTCTGAATTAAGACTTCCGGAGCTTTCAGATCCCAAATCGGTTATTTCCTGAGGATCAAGCTTGACAAATTTGAATAAAGTTTTTAATGTACGAGCTTTAGCAGCTTCTTTTGCGCCTAAATCCGTCCTTCCAATATTCTGAACGACTTGAGGCAAATAAATCTGTGAATCCAAATTTCCATAGTTTGAATAGTACACATACTTAGGCATATTTGCCTTAAGATAATCGAGAACTTTCTTGGTTTCAGCAAGCGTTGGCATGGATGCCTTTTCAAGGAGAGTAGAAATGCAATGCAACGCATCATCAATAACGCTGCAAGCGACAGAACTTTTTACATCCTCTTCAAAAGATTTGAGCTCTGTTACAATGTCCTTTAACTCCGTTATGATATCGCTATTACTATTGAGTTGCTTCAATGCCCCGTCCAATATATCTTTGGCTTTTTCTCGACGTTCATTTTCCGCTTTGGCAGTTGACTCCGATGCTGCAATTAGTGTGTCTTTACATTTCTGCAACACATTTTTGGCTTCTTCCTCAGCATTAGGATTGGCTGCTTGTTCTAAAGGGAACTCCCAAAATAAGTTTCCGTCAAAGTCCTTTGATACAATAATCTCTACAAATTCATCTGTAGTATGTCCACTTAGTTTAGACAAGTCTTGCTGCTCTTGGTCTAACAACCGATATTTAGCATAGATGAATACTGGCTTCTTTTCTGCTGCTCTGTAAAGATGGTACTTGTCCCTTGGTAGATCATCCTTTAGATCAATCTTACCTTCGTTCGCCGGATTCAATTTCCATAATGGAAGTAAAATATTTGTTTTACCCGACTCGTTAGTTCCAATCAATGCTGTGATTTGCTCAGCATCAATCCAGCCGCTATCTTGAACAGAACGGAATTCTGTAACTCGAAAACTGTCTAAAATCATATTTTTTCCTTTCCGCTATATTAAAGAAAACATAGCAATATATTTATCTCATTCTGTTAATGAACGAGTTCTTGAAATGCTCTGTACATTGCCTCTGTGACATACGAATCAAGGTTTAATTGTTCTTCCGTAAGTTGCAAATTTGCAATCGTGAGTGTATCAATCATTTTTTTGAAATCCAACCGTGCAAGAATTTTCTTTGTATAGGGACGCTTTGCATCCAAAAACGCAATGCTCTTCAAAAAAGCTTGTACAGGAGCACTATTTAGAAGCAACATTGCCACATAAGCTGTATCATAATGGTCAAAGCAGATAAAATAACTTGTATCATCAGTCATGACCGGAATCCCATCATCCGAATACAGTACAGAAAACAACGGCTGCTTATAAAATCCACTTACACCTACCTTATAGGGAGAGTAAGAATAATCACCTACACCAAACATAGAAAACTCAGGTGCATGAGCATATATAGAACTTTTTCGTTTTTGGAAATCTTCTAAGTGTTGCTGTAAATATGCCCATGTCTTCGGAACGTCCAACTGTAGATGATCCGTAGGCTCTTTTGCTTTTCTCTGCGTAACAATCACATATTTTTTAAACGAGTTGATTATTGGTTTCTTGAACATGCTACTCTTAATCAAAGGGTATACAATATTCTTTTCAATATCTACCAGTTCTTTTCTCCCGTTTACAAACGATTCTTCATTCCATGTAAGTTCCATAACTTTAGAGCAATCATGCTTTACACCTTGCCGCCATTCAAAGCAACTTGTTCCATCAAAATTATAAGGCGAAAAAGATGTGTCGCTGTAGAGTTGACCATCCTTATAACCGAAATTTGAAATTACATGGTCAACATCATCAAAGTTACGTACATTGCAAATATCTGGTGAGTTTTTAGTCTTACCCAATGCTATAATGAGTAAGCAGGCACTTGCACTAATATTAAAAACTTTGGATGCATCAAACTCAACAACTTCACATTCATAAAAACCAATTTTGTTTCTTTTCAGCTCAACAAACACATTCCGTGCAACCGCTGTTTTACAAAGCATAGCTAATGTCGTATCTGTATCTCTATACTCATCAATCAATTGTAAAATGATATACTCGCAAATGTCGAAATTGCTTGAACCTGTGATTGCGTCAATGCCTTTCAGACCTTTGAAATTCTTCTTTTGTGGCAGATTGGTAGATTCCATTGAAGATAATGTGCTATTAGTAACCCATGGAGGATTTCCTATAACAAGACAATTTTGGGAATTCTGAAACAGGCTTCTTGTATCGGTTCCAAAAAAGTTCTCGTTTAAAACTCGTATTCTTTCATCGGTAACATTCTCTCGACAAAGAGCACAATACTCGGGATTAATCTCGATTCCGACAATCTCGCCTGCTCCAAAAACCAAACTACTCTTCAGAAAATTTCCAATTCCACATGTGGGTTCCAATATAGCTGTTGGGGCAATGCCTTTTTTCTCTTTGAGATATAAACATACCTTTTCTGCAAAATCGATGGGAGTTTGGTAGTCTCCAAACTCTCTTTTACCACTCATAGTTTATAACTCCATCAACACTATTGTTTAGCATAATAACTCTGCGGTATTGCAATCTCCATTGTAACGCATTACTGATGGTTAAATAACCTTGCATCGGTTCGTGATCAAGAATTTCTTCAGCTAAGTCGTCGTATACAATTTCATCGCCTGGGACATTTCTATCTTGTAAAAATCCAATGATGTCTTCTTTATACGCTCCATCATGTAGCATTTCACGCAATCTGCAAGTGATCGTATAGTCAGCAGTTCTACATTTGTCAATAAAGGTGCAGTGAGTAAAGGTAAGCGTGCAAGAATTGGGTGTATCATGTTTATCATAAACAAACACCAATAAGTTATAGCCTAACCCAAAAATCTTCTGGCGAGCATTCCTAAATGGACAGCTTGACTGAGGTTGAGTGATAGATGTGACCTTGATATCAGTCAGGATATCTTCTCCAGGAAGATCAATTCCCTTTGCGCTACTACCAATTTCAACATCATACATTCTATCCAAATAGGTTTGAAATCTGTGCTCTACATATGTACCAACAGCCTTTCCATCAGTTACACCGATGAGTTCGGTGTGGTTCTCCTCAGAAAGTCGTTCACAAAATGCTTCCGCCTCTAAAATTAAATCTCGAATTGTTAAAACAGGTTTCATTATTCTTATCCTCTCATTTTTCATTAAGCTTAAACTCTAAAACATCATCCACACCACAGTTTAACGCCAAACAAATTTTTTCAATACTTTCGATTGATACATATTCCTCACGTTTAAGGCGAGTAATTACATTAGCACTAATCCCTGCCATATTTTTTAATTGAACATTAGAAATTTTTCGGTCTATCATTAGGTGAAAAAGTTTGTCGTAACAAATCGCCATACTACACCTCCTATGATGAAATTTGCAATAATATATTATCACGAATTCGTGATTATTTCAATCGCCAATTCAGATTTAACCTCTATGAGATTTAATAATGTAATCATTAGATGGTTGGATACAGGAATCAGTCACATTGTTTCTGCTCGGCGCATGCGTTCAGATATCTGTTCAGAAACAGAAATACATATACTATCGAGCCATAACCCCAATAGTCTAAATCTGAGAAAAATCAACAATTATTGAGCTAGCTAACATAGAAACAGGCAGAAAAGAAGTTTTCGGGATTATTGTGGCAAGCAATGCGTGTGGATAGCCACACACAAATCCGGCAAGCAATGCGTGTGTTAATACACACTCACATTTCCTGCCGTCTGCTTGTTGAGGGCAGAGCCCCCAAGCCCCTTTGAACACAGAATTTCATTCTGTGGCTGCGCGTTCTGCGAACGCTTTGAAAGGGTACGCCAAAACGCCGTCTCCTTTCAGATGCCCTGGAACAAATCGTTCCACCCTTACTGCCTTATGGCTGCCGCGGAACACAGTAACCCTCGCTATATGGGTGGGCAAAATGTTTTCCTATCGTTCGCTTTTACTTTGCACCCTGTGCCCCGGTTTCAAGTCATGAGGGCTACCCCTTAATGATTACATGGTACGCCCTAAAATAGGGATCACCTGAAAAGATGGGGTGGCGAAACACCACCTCATATCTTCTTTCCCGCAACGGTGGCGACGGTCGCAACGGTGCTGGGAGTACTCCTCAAAACACCGTCGCGACCGTTGCAAGCGTCGCGCTTTACTTGATTACTTCAACCATAGGTGCTTCTATTACCATGTAGGTCAGCCGGATGCGCCGTCCTGAGTGCTTTGTTTTGTTTTCGTATTTCACCTGATATTCTTCCAGCAGGCGGCTGGCATTTACATTCAGATGCTTAGTAAGACGGTTTACTGCCATATTCAACTGGAGGGCTTCAGAAAGCTCTGTTGGGCTGCCTTCCCATTCGCGGTTCTTGTCAGATACGATTTTCGCTACCGCTTCCAGCACCGGATCCGGAGGTTGCTTCCAAAGCTCATTCTCCGCATGGTCAAGGAGCCATACCAAACGCTCCTGATCTTTACTTAAATACAGCCGCTGATCCGGCTGATCCCGTCCGCTGATTTCCAGTGTGGCCTTTCCGTCAGTTCGTTTTTCTTTCTGCATAATGAGTGCCCCATCTGCACAGCCAGACAGTCCGGTGGTGCCGGAAATCTTCTCAAAGCTATCTCCCGCAGGCTGCTTTCTGGTGTGGTGAACGATCAGGATGCAAACTCCATGCCGGTCTGCAAATTGTTTCAGTTTTCCAATCACCTCATAGTCGCTGGAATAACTGTAGTTATCGCTCACCATCTCCCGGACTTTTTGAAGTGTATCCACGATAATCAATTTGGTGTCTCTGTGTTCCCGGACAAACTTTTCAAGTTGTTCATCCAAACCGCTGCCAATCATCTTGGCACTGGTAGCAAAGTGGAGAGAGCTTGTCCCCTCCACACCGAACATACGAAACATCCTGCGCTGCAAACGGCTTTCGTCATCTTCCAGAGCAAGATAGAGGACTGTTCCCTGATGAACCTTGTAGCCCCACAAATCCTGCCCAGTGCTGACATGATGGGCGATCTGTGCCACCAGGAAGGACTTGCCGATTTTGGGCGCTCCGGCAAGGATATATGCTCCGGTATAGAGCAGGTTTTCAATCACTGCAGACTTTACCTCAAACACATTGTCCATCAGTTCGTCTAGGGTTACAGTGTGCAGGTAAGTTGGGTCGCTCATGCGCTGTATCCTGCGGTACATTTCCTCCAGGCTTTCCTGAGGATTTATAACTTCATCGTTGATTTCTCCCTTGGAAGTGGTTATACTAATGTCAGAGTTTTTAGAGATTGACTGCCCATCGTCTGCGCCAACAGATGAGTCCTGGGTGGTCATTTTCTTTTTTTCATCAATCATAGGCAATATCCTCCTGCATTCCTTTCATAATGGTTGTGATCATCTGGATGGTGTCCAATAGTTCCTCATTTACGCCTTGCCCGGCTTCAATCCGGTGCAGCTCGTCCAGCACAGCAACCAGCTGATCTCGCAGTGCCTTATAGACTCTTGGATTTCCCTGTACTACCACATCCCGGCAGAGCAGCCGACGAATGATATAATCCTGCTTGGTCAGTCCGGTGAGCTTGACTGCTGTTTCAATCTGGGCATCCTCCTCAGGGGAGACCCGGAAGGCTACGGTCTTGTTCCTCCAACGGTTGTGCTTATCCAAATTTTTTGCTGACATTTTTAATTGCTCCTTTCCATATTCAATTTATCTGCCATTTCCGTTTGTTTGGACGGAAACAGGTGTGCATAATTGTAAGTGATGTCGATGCTCTCATGTCCTACCCGATCTGCGATGGCTGTGGCGGAGAACCCCATGTCGATCAAAAGCGAAACTGCGCTGTGACGAATATCATGGATTCGGATGCGCGGGACTCCGGCCTCTTTGGAGCCTCTATCCATCTCCCGGTGGAGATAACTCTTGGTGACGGTGAACATTCGGTCATTTGCGCCAATGCCATAGAGCATTTTGAGGTAATCCTGAATTTCCTCTGACAGAAACTGCGGCATAGTGATGATCCGATTACTCTTTTCAGTTTTTGGAATGGTAATCAGATCCTGTCCGTTTAGCCGCTGATAGGATTTGTTGATGGTGACAGTGCGTTTCTCAAAGTCAAAATCTGCCGGGGTCAAAGCCAGAAGTTCTCCCTCTCGGATACCGCACCAGTAAAGCATCTCAAAGGCATAGAAGGACAGCGGCTTGTCCATCATCACTTCGGCAAATTTCAAATACTGCTCCTTGGTCCAGAACATCATCTCTCGGTTTTTCTTTTTCCCCATACTGCCAGCCTTTTTGCAGGGATTTTCCCGGAGGTTGTAGTACCGAACTGCGTGGTTGAAGATGGCGCTGAGCTGGTTGTGGACCGTCTTGAGATACACAGGCGAGTAGGGCTGTCCCTTTTCATCCTTGTGGTTCAGCATCTCGTTCTGCCAGGTGATAATCTGCTGGGCAGTGATGTTGCACATCTTCAGCTTGCCGAAGTAGGGGAGAAGCTTTGTGCGGATAATATGCTCCTTTGTGGCCCAAGTGTTTTCCTTGAGCCGGGCCTTCATATCCGCTGTGTAAAGTTCCACAAAGCTTTTGAAGTTCATATCCAGGTCGGCACTGGTTTTATGAACCTGCTCACGCTCCCATGCCTGCGCCTCTCGTTTCGTCTTAAAACCGCGCTTCTGGGTCTGTTTCCGCTCACCATTCCAGTCGGTATAGCGATAAACTGCCCGCCAGGTGCCGGTTTTTTCTTCCTTGTAAACTGCCATTATGATTCCTCCTTTGCCGTTTTGGTATAGTAATACTTCTCCCTGAAGAATTCTCGATTGACTCGGCCGGAAATGGTCAGATACCCTTTCTCCTGCAATTCTTCATTAAGCCCATGGATCACCTTGTAGGCGTGGGATTTGGAGATGCCCAATTCCTGAGCAACTTCGTCTGCTCGCATAAAACTCTGTTTCTGCATAAATAAAATACCTTCCTTTCCTTGTTGGTTGCTTTTGCCTGCCAATTTTGTTTTTCATAAAGACCTCCTCACTCTCTACTGCCACTTTTTTCAGATTTTGCACCCAAGAATTTTGAAAAAAGTTTCTTCAGTTATTCCAACTAAGCAAATATGCTTTGCATATTGCCATTATACTAAGCATAATAGCTTATGTCAATCGGAGTACGCAAAATAAATTAAATAAAATTGTTTAGGATTCTCTTGACTTTACTAAGCATTTCTGCTACGCTTTTCTAAAGACAACCAACGATTGGAGTGGATGATATGGCGATTGGTGAACGAATTCACTTTTTCCGTCTCCTGCGGGGGATGACACAGAAATATCTCGGCATGACGCTGGGATTCCCAGAAAAGTCTGCTGATGTGCGCCTTGCACAGTACGAAACAGGATCAAGAACCCCAAAGGCAGACCTGACCGCTGCTCTGGCTGAGGTGCTGGATGTCTCTCCCCATGCGCTTTCTGTCCCGGATATAGACTCCTATGTGGGGCTCATGCACACCCTGTTCACCCTGGAGGACAACTACGGCCTTAAGGTCAGCGAGATGGACGGAGAGGTCTGCTTAAAGGTCGATGTTCGGAAGAACAAGGATGCCGCCCGTCTGCATGAGATGCTCTGCTCTTGGCAGCAGGCCGCCGCCATGCTGGAGGCGGGCGAGATTTCTAAGGAGGATTACGACAAGTGGCGCTACCACTATCCGGAGTTTGACAAGACCCAGAACTATGTGAAGACGCCGCCCCAGGATCTCGCTTGACCCTCTCACTTGTAGGCCACGAAAGAGGTCGTTTGTTGCACAGGACAATAATAAAAAGAAAAAGAGAGCTAACTGACTAATCAAAATCAGTTAGCTCTCTTTTTATGAATAATGAAAAAATGTTGCCAAATCGTTGCCACGGAGGGCATCAAACCTTAGAAAACCCAGTCATTCCGGGCTTTTCCGGGACTCTGAAATCATTCGAACTCAATCGTAGCCGGCGGTTTCCCGGTACAATCATACATAACCCTGTTAATATGCTTCACTTCATTCACAATCCTGCTTGTCGCCTTCCCAATCACATCCCAGGGAATCTCTGCGCTCTCAGCTGTCATGAAGTCCGTAGTAGTAACCGCTCTCAGCGCCACTGCATAGTCATAGGTTCTCTCATCCCCCATAACGCCCACAGATTTCATATTCGTCAATGCTGCGAAATACTGTCCAATCTCCTTATCCAGTCCTGCATTGGCGATTTCCTCACGCCAGATGGCATCAGCCTCCTGCACCATTTCCACTTTTTCCGCAGTTACCTCTCCAATGATCCTGATACCAAGACCCGGGCCCGGAAACGGCTGGCGGAACACCAGATACTCCGGAATCCCCAGTTCAAGACCGGCCTTGCGCACCTCATCTTTAAACAGGTCACGGAGCGGCTCGATAATCTCCTTAAAATCAACGTAATCCGGCAGGCCGCCCACATTATGGTGAGATTTGATCACAGTGGACTCTCCGCCCACTCCGCTCTCCACAACATCCGGATAAATCGTTCCCTGCACCAGGAAGTCAACTGCACCGATCTTCTTCGCCTCTTCCTCAAATACGCGGATAAACTCTTCACCGATAATTTTCCGCTTATCTTCCGGCTCTTCCACACCTTTTAATCTCTCATAAAAACGTTCCTGCGCATTTACTCTGATAAAATTCAGGTTATAAGGGCCTTCCGGTCCGAATACCGCCTCAACCTCATCGCCCTCATTCTTCCTTAAAAGACCATGGTCCACAAACACACAGGTAAGCTGATTTCCAACTGCCTTTGACAGCATAACCGCTGCAACAGAAGAGTCCACACCGCCGGAAAGCGCGCACAGCACTTTGCCGTCTCCAACCTTCTGACGGATGGCATTGATGCTCTCCTCCACAAAGGAATCCATCTTCCAGTCACCGGAGCATTGACACACATTATAAACAAAATTGGAAAGCATTTTCTTCCCTTCCTGTGTATGCAGCACTTCCGGATGGAACTGAACCGCGTACAGGTTCTTTTCCGGATTCTGCACTGCTGCAACCGGACAGTCCGATGTATGGGCAATGATCTCAAATCCCGGTGCTTCTTTCGCAATATAGTCATTGTGACTCATCCAGCAAATTGTCTTCTCGGACACGTTCTCAAACATCTTGGAAGACTGTTCCACCGTAACCTCGATCTTTCCATATTCCCTGACAGGCGCTGTGCCTACCTGACCGCCTAACAGATGCATCATAAGCTGCGCACCATAACAGATTCCCAGAACCGGAATTCCCAGCTCAAAGATTTCTTTTGTATATGTGGGAGAATCCTCCAGATACACGCTGTTAGGACCTCCGGTAAAAATAATTCCCTTAGGCTGGATTCCTTTTATTTTCTCAATATCTGTCTTGTAAGAATAGATCTCACAGTATACATTGCATTCCCGAACACGTCTTGCTATCAACTGGTTATACTGGCCGCCAAAATCAAGTACAATTACGGTTTCTCTCTTCAAAAAAGTGCCCTCCTGTTCTTTTGCATTCCTCAAAACTAGATTTCATTATAAAATATCCCGCTTCAATTTACAAGAAATTTTCCCTTCCATATCTTAAAAACAGAATATCTGACAAAAATCGCCCCTGCAAAGCCGCATTCTTCGTGAACCTTACTTAACTGTATTTTATACGGGATTTACGTGAACCATACAGTGTTTTACCAGCGGAAACTCCTTTTCAACGGCATCATGCACCTTCTGGGCTATCTCATGTCCTTCCTCAAGGGAAAGCGTGCCATCCGCGGAAATTTCAATATCCACATACATTTTTGCTCCGAAAAGCCTCGTATGCAGCATATCAATATGCAGCACGCCGGCCTGTTTTGAAATAATGCCGCGCATCTGTTCCAGAGTCTCATCATCACAGGATTTATCCACCATCTTATCTATGGCATCCTTAAATATATCATAAGCCGCTTTTCCTATAAATAAACATATGATCACACTGGCAATGGGATCTAAAATAGGATAACCCAATCTTGCGCCCAAAATACCGGCAAATGCTCCGACAGAAGAAAGCGCGTCGGAACGGTGATGCCAGGCTTCTGCCATCAAAGCGCCGGAATTGATCTTCTTGGCTGCTGCTCTGGTATACCAATACATCCACTCCTTGAACACAATGGAAACGACAGCTGCCACAAGTGCGATAACGCCCGGTATCGCCGCCCCTTTACTGTTTCCCTTTATGATTTTTTCCACACCGCTGATCCCGATTCCAAGCCCCGTGGCCAGCAGGATCACAGCCAGCACAATGGCAGCCACACACTCCAGTCTGTCGTGTCCGTACTGATGGTTGGCATCTGATTTTCTTTTGGAAATGCTGATCCCAAGAACTGCGATGATCGTTCCAAATACATCGGAAGCAGAATGTACCGCATCAGAGATCATTGCACCGGAATGACCGATAATACCTGCAAGCAGTTTAAAGAGAGAGAGCAGCACATTACCTGCCACACTGACTCCGGATACATGAAGTGCAATTTTCTTTGCCTTTTCATCCGTAACGAATTCTTTCCTTACCTGTTCCATTTTAAATCCTCCCCGGTATTGTTTCCTTGATACTGCATAACTTTCTCTGCTGCTTCTTAATACCCGGGCTGTTTCCAACCATTTAAAAAGCACCTGCGGAACAATAAAGTAATCTACTGTCCCACAGATGCCCTATGCTCATCTGCTGTCACTAAAAGTGACCCGGCTATACGGATGCCCAGCATCCGTGCCTGCTCAGTTTGTACTGTAGTATAAATGCAGTGCAAAGAAGTTTATGTTATTTTATGCCAGAGCAGGCCCATTAGTCAATGCTAATTTTTTATTTAGTTTTCTGTCTCGAATTCTTTGATCACAATTCCCATCCGCTTTGCGCAGACTATGGCCTGCGACATATTGAGCACAGCACCTCTCAGTTCCTCCTTGCCGTCGGATATGATGATTTTGTCCATATCACAGTCAGACATATCCACGCCCTTGAGCGCAGTCTTGAAAAAGCTGGTGCCGGCAAACTTTACCTGATGTAAGTCCATGTTGTCCAGCCCACATTTGCTCAGGCTTGACTCTTCCATATTCGTGTCCTTTATTTTAACATAGCTCATTCTGGATGCGTCCAGATTCATATCTGAAAGATTACATTCCAGAAATGACACATGCCGCATAAGGCTGCCGTAAAAATCAGCTCCAACTGCCTTGCAGGACTGAAAGGAACATCTCTTAAAATAGACATCCGTGAGGCTGGTGTTGGAAAAATCGCAGTTTTTAAAACGTACATCAGTGAAACTGGCCTCATCGAAAAAACAGCCGATAAACTTACAGTTTTCAAAAGCTACCCTTTTGAAACGAAGCAGTTTCCCATCAAACTTAGTGATAAACACTCCTTTAAAACAGCAGCCTGTAATTTCTTCCTCAGAAACCTTCGCAGCTTCCAGTACAGAAGACACGTCTTCCATGACCGGCAGTTTTACAGGAGCCTTTGGTTCTTGAAACATTTTACTGTTCATATTTTACCCACATTTCTCTTTCGTTTTAATTTGTAAGTTTAACCACAAATATCTCCACATTTGACCTCAGCGTTTTGGATCATTCCCATTCAATCGTAGCGTTCGGCTTTGGACTCATATCATAGCAGACACGGTTTACGTTTTTAACTTCCTTCATGATACGGTCTGTGATCTTCAGAAGTACCTTCCAGTCAACTTCCTCAATGGTAGCAGTCATGGCATCCACAGTGTTGACTGCACGGATGATTACCGGATATTCAAAACATCTGGCATTGTCACGCACACCGACGGATTTGAAATCAGGAACCACTGTGAAATACTGCCAGACTTTTTTATCCAGTCCTGCATTTTTGAATTCTTCACGAAGGATCGCATCGGATTCACGTACTGCTTCCAGACGTTCCCTGGTAATCGCGCCCAGACATCTCACGCCCAGTCCCGGACCCGGGAACGGCTGTCTGTACACCATCTCTTCCGGAAGTCCCAGCTCAATGCCGCATGCGCGCACTTCATCTTTGAATAACTGTTTCAAAGGCTCTACCAGCTTAAACTGTAAATCTTCCGGCAGGCCGCCTACATTGTGATGGGATTTCACCATTTTAGCCGTTTTGGTTCCGCTCTCAACAATATCAGGATAGATGGTTCCCTGTCCCAGGAACTCAATACCTTCCAGCTTTCTCGCCTCTTCCTCAAAGACACGGATAAATTCAGCACCAATAATCTTACGCTTCTGCTCCGGATCATCTACATTTTCAAGCTTTGTCAGGAAACGCTCAGAGGCATCCACATAAACCAGATTCGCATCCATCTGGTCTTTGAATACTTCCACTACGCTCTCAGATTCTCCTTTGCGCATAAGGCCGTGGTTTACATGGACACATGTAAGCTGTTTGCCAATAGCCTTGATCAGAAGTGCTGCAACTACAGAACTGTCCACACCGCCGGATAATGCCAGAAGAACTTTTTTATTGCCAACCTGTTCTCTGACGATCTCGATCTGGTCAGCGACGAAATTTTTCATATTCCAGTTTGCTTCCGCTTTACAGGTATCAAAAACGAACTTTTTCAGGATCTCAGCCCTCTGTTCCTCGCTCAGGTCCTGATATTTCTCACTGCAGGCCGCCGGTTCATGGTCAATTGCCATTACCGGACTGCCAGCTTCATAAATCTCCTGTCTTACATCAATGCGAACGCCGTCAACTATATGGTTTGGCCCGCCGTTAATGATAATACCTTTCACATTCGGGAGCTTTTCCAGCTCTTCTTTTGTAATATCATGGGGATAAATCTCACTGTAAACACCCATAGCACGGATTTCTCTCGCCAGTACGGTGTTCTCTGTGCTTCCCAGGTCAAGAATGACAATCATATCCTGTTTCATCGATATTTTCTCCTTTTGTATTTTCATATATTACACTGCCGCGGATGAATGCATCCGAAACAGATGTATATCCTCAGACAAGTGACTGATGCTGCCATTTTCCTCTGATATATCGAATGGTAAAGCAGACAGCGCGGAAAAGCCAGTCAATCGTCATAGCCACCCACACGCCAAATACGCCCCAGTGAAGCTTTACACCCAGCAGCACTGAGAATCCGATACGAAAAATCCACATGGAAACAATGGCCAAAAGCATGGTAAAACGTACATCTGCCGCTGCACGCAGAGTGTTTGGCAGCGAAAAAGACAACGGCCATATGGTCACTACGCATATGGAATGATATATCAGTATTTTATAAGCGTAGCCACTGGCCTCCGCTGACAGTCCGTAAGCCCTGATGATAAAGGGCATTACAAGCATGAGCAGTATATTGATTCCAATCAGGGAAATATAGGCGACCTTCATCAATTTCTTCGTATAATAATGTACCTGCTCAAAATCATTGGCTCCCACACACTGTGCTCCCACTGTGAGCAGCGCAAATCCTATGGACATTCCCGGCAGGACTGCAAATGTGGCCACATTGTTGGACACAGCATTTGCCGCAATGGACGCGGTTCCGAATCCCGTAACAATACTGAGCACCAAAATTTTTCCAAGCTGGAACATACTGTTTTCCAGACCGTTTGGTATACCAATGTATAATATTTTCTTCAGAAGCATCCAGTCTGTTTTGAATGAAAACGGATGGTGGATATGCAGAATCCTGCTCTGATTATTTAAAAGACAGAGCATTACCACACAGGCAACACCTCTTGATACAAGTGTGGGAATTGCCACACCCTCCACACCTCTGTGGAATCCGTAGATGAGCAGCGCATTTCCGCCCAGATTGATGGCGTTCATAAGCAGGGACGTCTTCATTGCAATGGTTGAATTTCCCATGGCACGGAAAATAGACGCACCTGCATTGTACAGGGCAATCATGGGCACAGACGCAAATACAATCAGCAGATACACATTGCAGTTATACATAACGTCTGCTTCAATCCTGCCGAACACTCCGTTGATAATAAGGTTCTTCCCAAGATATCCAAGCACCATAATGATGCAGGATGCTTTCAGGGTAAAGGACAGCAGCTGGTTGGTTGCCAGGCAGGCATGCTCAGCTTTCTTTTTCCCGATGAACTGTCCTGCGATAACGGCTCCTCCTGTAGCCAGTGCTGTAAAAATGTTGATGATCAATACCATAACCGTATCGATCAAGGATACACCTGACACGGCAGCCTCGCCTACGCTGGCCACCATGATAGAATCGGCAAGTCCTACAAACGCCTGCAGAAACTGGTCGATAATCAGCGGTATGATCAGCTTCCGCAAATCCGCATTTGAAAAGAATCGATTCATTTGTTTTCCCCTCACAATAAGCTTTTGTATTTTGATAGGAACAATTATACGCCCATATTTTTGTCAAAACAAGAGTCTCTTTCGTTAATTTTGCACCTTGTGCAGATATTTTTCCCGGGTAGCCATTCCACCCCGGATATGACGCTCCTGCTTGTTCACGTCAAGGACCTTGCGGGCACACTTTGCCAGTGAAGGATTAAGCTGCAGCAGACGCTCGGTTACGTCCTTGTGAACTGTACTCTTGCTCACCTTGAACTCCCTGGCGGTCTGGCGGACTGTTGCGTTGTTTTCAATGATGTAGTTGGCTATGGATATAGCACGTTCTTCTATATAACTTTTCAAGGAAAAATCTCCCGGAAACGTTGTTTTTACAATGTATGCCGGGAAATTTGGTTGTATGTCAATGCAAATTATTAGTTAATGTAGTGTAGGATATTTGATTGTATTTCGCCGTAGGGGGCGATCATATATGGACATCGGCACCGGGGGGTCAGGTTTAACTCAATCTACGCCACCGCGCAGGCAGAGATACGGTTCCAATGCCGGTGTCTTTAACGTCAACCTACTTCAATGCACGCCACCGCGCAGGCAGCGATAGGCCGGTCACCCGTAAACCGATCACGCCCCGGTATTTCAATCCACGCCACCGCGCAGGCAGCGATGAGATAAAGACGGAAATGAATTTTAGGAGGACAATTTCAATCCACGCCACCGCGCAGGCAGCGATAGGTGGAAAAAGATTTTTGCCTTATCCAGAATGGATTTCAATCCACGCCACCGCGCAGGCAGCGATGATCATTTGCTGCTGTTCTTCTGACAGTCCGCTATTTCAATCCACGCCACCGCGCAGGCAGCGATCTGGATGCGCTGACGCCTGATCGGGTGTATGTAATTTCAATCCACGCCACCGCGCAGGCAGCGATAGCAAAAATACACAAACATCCTCACTACATCTTGTATATAATATCATATTATTCTCATATTTACAATTAATTTCCACAGATTCCTCTCACTCCCCACCACCCCTTCTTTCCATTTTCAGCCCCACTACAAGTGCGAATCTCCCGATAAATCCATGCTCCCTCTCAATTCGCACCGGAAATTCTCTCTACACTTACACTTGACATCCCTTCCCCCCGCGTATATGGTATACTAAAACCCTCATCATCCGGCATCACCCAAAAGGAGGCATAACTTGAACTACACACTATACCAACTTCTATGGTTTTACTTACTCTATTCTTTCATTGGCTGGGCAATCGGCACATCGGTTGCGGCGGTCAGGGAGCATCGGTTCATTGACGTAGGTTTTTTATTCGGCCCCTATTGTCCGGCTTATGGTTTCGGGGCAGTGGCATTTGCTGTCTTTCTGCCCGAACTCAGAAATCACCTGTTTTTTCTTTTTCTGGGCGGGGTGATTCTTTCATCTGTTATCACGTTTTCTACCGGTTTTGTTCTGGAGAAAATATTCCATCGGAAATGGTGGGATTACTCACGGAAAAGATTTCAATTTGGAGGTTATGTCAACCTTCCATACACGGTTGTGTGGGGAATCTCTGCCGTAGTCTGTATCTCCTTTATCAACCCATCCCTGAAGGAACTGCTCGTCTTGATTCCCTCCAACCTGGGAACCATATTGTTAATTGTCCTGTACGCGGTTCTCTGTCTCGATCTGGCAGGAACGATTATGGCTATCAAAGCCGTTCATTCCAGGCTGCGAAGACTCTCTATCATTGAGGGTGTATCTGAAAATCTGCAAAAGGCTGCAGATATGATGGGCGAAGGGCTGACCGGATGGGTACAGAAACATATGGCTAAGGCTTATCCCAGCCTGGAGGCGAAAGAATTATTAGCTGCCCGACAGGAAAAGGAACGGCAGCTTGAGGCAGCCAAAGAGCGCGCCGGTGTGTTTGCTGTCGGCTGTTCGTTCTATAAACTGGTCTGTCTGTTTTTCCTCGGAGCTTTTCTTGGAGATATCACGGAAACCATTTTCTGCCTTGCAACTACCGGTAAATTAATGAGCCGCAGCAGTGTCGTCTACGGGCCGTTCAGTATTGTATGGGGCCTGGGCTGTGTACTGCTGACTGCTATTTTATATCAATACCGCAATCGCAGTGACAGTTATATTTTTATCTTCGGTACCGTATTAGGCGGAGCTTATGAATACATATGCAGTGTGTTTACAGACCTGGTTTTCGGTACTGTGTTCTGGGATTACAGTGACATTCCTTTTAATCTGGGAGGCCGTATCAACCTGCTTTACTGTTTTTTCTGGGGCATTGCCGCAGTCATCTGGCTGAAAATTCTTTACCCGCGGCTGTCCGCACTGATAGAAAAAATCCCGAAAAAAGCCGGAGTTCCCATCACATGGCTTATGATCTTGTTCATGGTATTCAACATGATCATGTCAGGCCTTGCGCTTAACCGGTACACGGAACGCCACTCCAATATATCGTCTGCCGAAAATGCAGTCACACGTTTTCTGGATAAACATTTTACCGATGAACGCATGGAACATATCTATCCAAATGCTATATTGGTTGATGACTAAACTCACTATAAATGCCTAAAGAAAAAGACAAGATTCCGGACACTGCCTCCGCATCTTGTCTTTCTTATATTCTTGAAGGAACATCGTTTTATTTTTTCTTACCACAACAATGCTTATACTTTTTGCCCGAACCACATGGGCAGGGATCGTTTGGATATATCTTTTTCCTGTGCTCTTCCTGAAAATCAATGATTTCCGCTTTTCCGCGTGACACATCGTGAAGCGGCTGAAATCCCATCTCGTCTGCTTCTTCCTGTAATGTTTTTACATCCCCGTTATATGACATTTCATCCGGCATATATCCCCGGTTCATATGCATACGTGTGTGATTCCAGACTCTCATCAGAATTTCTGCAAGCTGAGGGAAGTCCTCCTCGTCGATCATAATCAGCTCGTTGTCCAGATATCTCATTATATCTCCTATTTGTCCCCCCAGACGGATAATGCGCTGGATATTCCTGCATAATTCCCGGGCGTCCTCTTCTTCCTCTTCCGAAAATCCCATGAAAAAATCTGCCATTGCATCCATATACCTGTCAAAAGGAAGATAGAAATAACTTCCGAGTGTCTGTATCTCTTCTATTGTTGGAGTATAATAAGCCTTAATTCCCTGTATATTTTTAAGATACTGTATTCTATCTGCTTCTATCACCTGTTCCTGAACCAGTTCGTTCCCAACTATCTCAAAACGTTTTAAATATCCGGGGATTCGGATGCAAAACTCCTGCAGCTCTGTCTCTGAGATAGTATTTCCCGTGTTCTTTTCATACATGGAAATCATTCGTTCTATGGGGCAGATTCCATACAACTCTGCGCAGGCGTTGATATGGAGAAAGATATCCTGTACCCTTTTTCGCTCTTCTTTCCACTCCTCATCACAGTTTTTACAATAGGCAGCTTTCACATCTTCCGGAACGTACACCGCTCCCATATAGGTGGCTCCGGCATATCCGCTCTCCACAAGATTCAACACATCTTCGGATTCATCCACACCGGTAACCTCTTTATCCATAAGTGACAATTCCACATCATTCATATACAACAGACATCTGCACATGACTTCCTTTGACAGAAGCTTTTGATATAGAAAATCTATTAGATCCTTCTTTAATAATTTGCTGCAGCCGGAAATGCCATGTATTTTACAGATCTCCTGCAACTCATCTTTCCGATAATCCTCTAAAATATCTCTGAGTGATCCATCCGACAAATTCGCTTCCAGCTCTTCTTTAAGCTGACTGTATTTCGTCTCATACTCCTTAATAAGATTACTCATTTCAGATAATGCATCCGTTCTCATGACTTCATCTCTGTTATAATCCCAATCTTTTGCTGTGCCCTGAATAGTTTTAAAACCGCTTCCCTTCTTGGTTAAATCTTCGTAAATCTCACTCTGGATCATGGGACTGCTTTTCTTATTTTCCAAAGCCATATGCTTTAACGATGCATTCACTTCTGCCAAATCATATTTTGGAGTAAAATGTCCCTCTGTCCATTTTTTCATACTTTCATATTCAGGATGGGAGGAATCCTTCAGAATCTCCAGAAGATCATAATATCCATAAATACCCCCACAGTCCTCATACGGTGTTTCTCCCTTATACTTTAAAACAACAGGATAGGCAAACTCATAATCCTCTATGACTTTTTCGATGGTCACCCTATGCTCCCAATAGTCCCCGAAATCATATATATAAGAAAACCAGTCCTCCTGCTCCATAAAAGAATCTATGATTGTTTCAGATGCCTCCAGATATTCCATATCATCCATATCTGCGAAGTCTTCACATTCCTCTTCAATACTTATCTTCAAGTGATAATATTCAAATTTAAACAAGTGATATCCGCACCAACCCATAACCTCGTTGAGAACGATACTGAGCTGTGAAAAACTCAGTCCGGCCGGAACAATAAACCTTCTCCATATGGGTGGATGGGAATTTTTAATTGCTATTTTCATCTGGTATGCTTTCATAATTCCACCTCTTTTCATTTAAATTCAATCGTTTGTACTGATTCGTTATTTTTAATCAGCCTCATGGCTTACAATTCCCGCATGCCTCATATCCGTTATCTATCAGCTCGTCTTTGCTGCCTTTATAATAAGCTTTATTGTCTTCCTTCATTCCTTTCAGCGACGAGCAGGAAGGCAGATGAATCTTCTTTGTATGTGTATTCAAAACATAGTCGCAGAGCTCTGCGTCACTGTTATTTTCCTCCACATACGGCTCTTCTTTATCGCCGCTCGCAGTCCTGGTACCGGGTGTATAATCGTTGCAGGGTTCCTGTTCCCAGGATATTGTTTTTCCATCACTGTGGAGAATGATCGTTCCCTGTTTGTCCGTACGGAATACGGGAATCCCGTCATCCTCCAACAGCTTTATGGTATCCTGCCTGGGATGTCCGTAGCTGTTGCCGTCTCCGCAGCTTATCACTGCATAGGAAGGGGAAATCTGTTCCAGAAATCTGCTGCTCAGGTAGGAACCGTGGTGGTTTAAAAGAAATACATCTGCCGCAATATCTGCACCGGATTCCATTACCTGTTTCTCACCGGTTTTCCCCATATCACCGCCAAAAAAGAAACGATTATCCCCATTTTCCACAATCACTCCCACTGAATCCTCATTCTCGTCCTCGTGGCCATAAGAAATCGGAGAAATGACCCTCACGGAAGCACTTCCAAGGGAAAAGACATCGCCCTGGGACGGATGCGTCTCCTCGTACCCCTGTTTCTCCATGGCATCCTGATAGGACTTATAAATAGAAGAATCTGTCTCATAATCAGCCGTGATGACTTTTCCTGCCGGAAACTGGTAGAGCGCACCAATAGCTCCCGCCAGGTGGTCCTCATCAAAGTGGGATATCAATATGTAATCCAAAGACTCCACATTCTGACGCTTCAGATAGCTTACCACAAAGGAGGATGCTTTCCTGTTTCCTCCGTCTATGAGCATATAGTGACCTTCAGATTCCAGAAGCGCTGCGTTTCCCTGCCCAACATCCAGATAATGTACGTTCAGCCGGCCGCTGCCTTCTGCTTCGCCTATAGGCTGACCACTTCCCGCCGCTTGCTCACCATCCGTTGCCTGACTGACACCTGTTGCCTGCTCATTTCCCGCTGCATAACTTCCATCCGCCGTCTGCTCATTTCCCGCTGCATGGCTGCCATCCGCCGTCTGCCCCACGGAGCTGCATCCTACCAAAAGTAATGCCAGAACCACCAGCCCGGCTAATAAATTTTTCCATTTCTTCATTTCCCTTAATTCCTTTCCCGTCTTATCCCTGGTGCCTGTTCACCTGTCTGTTTTCTCCACAATACATACGTTTTTTGCAACTATCCAATCAGTTCTGCACATTTCCTGCACAGGCTGTGCGTAAAAGCAGCAACAGGACATCACCCATCAAACAACAATTTTAATGGGCTGATCCACATAACAATTCAACCGGCTGAATCATAACACGCTTTTTTATAAGCCTTTTCCACCCTCTCACTAAAACATACCATAATAATCTCTTCTATATCAGGATACTTTTCCAGTCCCTCGTAAATCGTCTTCACTGCGATCTCAGCCGCCTGCTCCAGAGGATATCCGTAAATCCCTGTGCTGATTGATGGAAATGCCACAGTCCTGCAGCCATTTTCATGAGCTAACCGGATACAGTTTTCATAACAGCTTTTCAACAGTTCCGCCTCTCCGAAAGCGCCGCCGTTCCAGACAGGCCCCGGAGTATGAAGCACATATTTTGCAGGAAGCTGATACCCTTTTGTTATCTTTGCCTGTCCGGTCTCACATCCGCCAAGTGCTCTGCATTCATTCAAAAGCCCCGGTCCCGCCGCTCTGTGGATGGCCCCGTCAACACCACCGCCGCCCAGAAGAGAACAATTTGCAGCGTTTGCAATGGCATCCACATGATACGTTGTAATATCGCCTGTTTCAATTTTAAAAATCCCCATACTGACCTCTCCTTTCCTATCCTGCCATCTGCCGTTTTTTCATCATCTGCCGCAGTTTACACCAGCAGACCATGTGTGCCGCTGCAGTGATCACCCAGGTTATAGGGTACGACAGATATAAGACAAACAGACTGTGCTGCCATACAAATATGGTAAATATCCAGACGATCCTAAGCCCGCAGGCCCCTGTCAGGGACACCAGCATAGGCAGAACCGAATATCCCATACCGCGCAGACTTCCCACCAGCACCTCCATGATACCACAGAGAAAATAGGGAAGACATATGATTTTAAGCCTCTGTATTCCGTAAGCGATCACCTCTGCATCCGAGGAGTAGATTCCAAGAAGATGCGGTGAAAATAATACCATCAGACATCCGAAGATTCCTCCGATGACCGTCACAAGCACCAGACACCTCCATAAAATCTGACTGATCCGTTTCTGATTGCCGGCCCCCATATTCTGGCTGGTGAAACTCAATGCAGCCTGATAAATAGAGTTCATGGAGGTATATACAAACCCCTCCAGATTGGATGCTGCTGTATTTCCTGCCATGGCAATGGCTCCGAAAGAGTTTACAGAGGACTGGATCAATACATTGGATATGGAAAAAATGGCACTCTGCATCCCTGCCGGAAGACCAATGCGGACAATGTGTTTTAACTTGTCTTTATGTATTTTCAGCTTTCTAAGTTCCAGCCTGCACATTCCCTCTGTATGCATAAGGCAGCGCAGAATCAAAAGTGCTGACACTGCCTGAGAAATGATCGTAGCAAGCGCCACTCCCGCCACGCCAAGACCGCAGACAATAACAAAGAACAGATTCAGCACCACATTGATGACTCCGGCCAGAAGCAGATAATAAAGAGGCCTCTGGGTATCTCCTGTAGCTCTCAGCACCGCTGCACCGAAATT
This sequence comes from Blautia caccae, assembly GCF_040095955.1. Taxonomy (NCBI): domain Bacteria; kingdom Bacillati; phylum Bacillota; class Clostridia; order Lachnospirales; family Lachnospiraceae; genus Blautia; species Blautia caccae. The sequence goes on from NZ_JBBMFP010000032.1 coordinate 29,335, forward strand.
ATAGAGCATCATAGCCGGCATCCCTACAAAGAAAATCCTCATATAGAGCACTGCCTGCCCCAGAACCTCCGGAGGTGTTGCCATCCACTCCAGCATTGGCCTGGCAAACGCCACACCCAGAAATATAAGAATACAGCCGCAGACAATACTGAACAAAATAGATGTATGTACTGTCTCGCTTACATTTTTAGAATCCTTCGCCCCGCAGAACCTTCCGACCAAAACATTTGTCCCAATGGAACACCCAATAAATACATTGACAAAAAGCTGTATCAGAGAACTGGTAGACCCCACGGCTGCCAGAGCATGATTTCCAGAAAACCTTCCCACAACCACAATATCTGCCGCATTAAACAAAAGCTGCAGAATACCGGATAAAATAAGCGGCACAGAAAACAGCAGCAGCTTTCCCCAAAGCGGCCCGTTGCACATATCTATTTCGTATGACTTCTTCATTTTCCTCTTCCTTCTAAGGCGTAATTCTGCCGCCTTACTCTCTGTTTTAAACCAAAACAATTTTAAATCTGCCGTACTACGGCAGACATCATTTCTTACAGAAGCCAGATACAAACAGGACTACCCACCTGCATACTGTCTTCCGCTGCCGCCTCTTTGAAATCCATATGCTTCACCGAAATGATCTCATTGGAATCCTGGTTTGCAATGACCAGATATGTAATCCCCGAATCTCTGTCCTCTGCCGCTGCAAAGCAGCGCGGTGTCTTTCCTCCGGAGGAGATACTGCCTGTGAGCGCAAGCCTTCCCTCACGGTCCACATCATATACACTGATATTGTCAGCTCCCCTGTTGGAAACATATAACTTTGTCCCGGCAGAATTAATGCGGATTTCCGCCGCTGTATTCGGTATTTTTCTGTCCTTCTCCATGAGGCTGGAAACATCCTGTACTTCTTGAAGCGTGCCGCTTCCATAGTCATATATAAGAACCCTGTTTCCCATCTCCTGCACTACATAAAACATGGGAAGAAACGGATGGTATACCAGCATTCTCGGACCATATCCGGGCTTTGTCATCCAGCTCTCCACCTCTGTAAAAGTCCATTCACCCTTCTGTTCCCGCACCACACAACGGCTTATTTTGTCCAGCCCCAAATCACACACAAGCACACCTTCGGCAAAACGGCATGGATGGATAGAATGTACGTGAGGTCCCTCCTGCCGCTCCTCATCAACGGAATGTCCCTGATGCTGTATCACCATTGCCGGTTCCCGGAAATGCCCGTCTTCCCCTATCCTGTATGCGCAGGCAGAACCGCTGCCATAATTACTGATATATAATATCCTCTCCTCCTCATCCAGATAAAGATGACAGGGATTGGTTCCCATGGAAGGTTTTCTGTCCACCAGCCTCATCATGCCGTCCTTCCCGGTTTCATAAACACTGACAGCTCCGCTTTCAAGTCCTTCATACTCTTCCAGCTCACTCACCGCGTAAATCCTTTTTCCTGCTTTATCTGCACAGACATAGGAGGGATTCTTTATCCCTTCTATCAGCTGATCCTGTTTCATTTTTCCTGCTGCCATATCTATTTCAGCCACATATATCCCCTGTCCGTTGCCGTTAAAACGGCTTCCGTCACCGAATATAACGGTTTCCGTATATGTACCGATCAAAAACTTCTGTTTCCCTTCTGACATCCGGTCTCATCTCCTTTTTTCTTACTTTACTTGGCATCCTGAGGATAGCAAATCCCGCAGATCCTTCTGATCTCATCCAGTTCCCTCATGATCCGGAGGCTTTCCGCCCAGGGCATAACCGGACTCTCTGTCCTGCCCTCTTTCAACATTTTTTCTACCTCCAGCGCCTCGTAATGGTATCCGTTTCCGGCCACTTCGACGACTCTTTTTTCTTTCAGCGTATCCGTACGGAAATCCTCATTTGGTTCAAACAGATAGACCGTATTGGGACGCCAGAAATACGGAATTTCCAGTTCAGCCTTATCCGTGATGATCACTGCCCGGTTGTCCACTTTTCTATTGATGGAAAATACCATATCCGCCAGACATCCGCAGGGATAAGTCATCTGGATACAGGTATTCAAATCCACTGTCTCCGCATTCTTTTCAGACCACGCGTGTATCACATCGGGTGTTTCTCCCAGAAGATACTGCGCAACGCTTACACCGTAAACACCCACATCGAGGAGCGCACCGCCTCCCAATTCAGCTTCAAACAGACGCCTTGTCTCCGGCTTAGCCGGCCCGCCAAATGTAAAATGCATATTATGCACTTTTCCGTACACACCTGCCTGTATTTCCTTTTTCAGCTCTCTCATTGCAGGGATAAATCTTGTCCACATAGCTTCCATAAAAAAGGTATGATTCTCTTTTGCCAGCTCAAGGATCTCTTCCAGTTCCCGGGCATTCATTGTCACCGGTTTTTCACACAACACGGGTTTCTTTGCTTTTAAGCAGGCTTTGACGCACGCCAGATGCTGAGGATGAATGGTCCCCACATAAACAGCATCCACATCTTTGTCATTTACCAGTTCTTCATAGGAACAGCAGTATTTCTTTGCCTGTATCCCGTAATCATTCCTTCCGGACCGGGAGGCCAGTACCTCCACCTGCATATCCGCCACTTCTTCCAGCCCTTTTGCGAACTGGGATGATATAAAACCGCCGCCCATAATTCCCCATCGAAACATATTGATTCCTCCTCATCCGTTTAACTGCCGCTATTTTTCTCAATAATTATGCCACATACAGTATACCACAAACGGACAGCCGGGAATATACTTTCCCGCCTGTCCGTTAAAATTATGATTCATATTTGCTGCTGTTCTCACATCACTGATCCACGGCTGCCTGGAGCTTCTCAATCAGTGCCTGCACTTCCTGTGTGCTCACTCCCGCAAAGCTTCTGAATGTCCTGAGTGGTGAATTCTCCATCATTTTCAAAGACATTTCAGGTGAGATAGCTTCACTTGCCGCACTGCCTTCCTCATCACCGGCACCTATATTTGCCATCATGGTTTTCAGCAGGCCGCTCATGATCTCTTTTGCCTTCGGCTCTGCGAGCAATTCCGCAACGGTGGTGTTCATGTGGATTTTCACAGGAATCTTCGTTGTAGAAGTAAGCTGCACCGCATCTTTTAAAAGAATATCCCTGGAGGAACTTCCCACAAGAATCTCATATGTGCCGGTGGCTGCATACCAGTCAGAAATTTCCGTATTGTACCATGCAAAGCTTCTCTTATCCAGCTCCATAGCAACAACCTTCTCCTCACCGGGGGCCAGCTCTACCTTGGCAAAATTCTTCAATTCCTTAACCGGTCTGCTGGCAGCGTTGGTCTTATCTGCCACATAAAGCTGTACGATCTCCTTGCCGGCCATACTTCCGGTATTCTTAACCTTAAGTGAAACTGTCAGAGTGTCCGTATCCTTTATCTCCTTTGCTGACAGCTTCAGATCGCTGTACTCAAATGTAGTATAGCTAAGTCCATAGCCAAAAGGATAACGCACTGCCATTTCCTTGGTATCATAATAGCGGTATCCCACAAATACTCCTTCTCTGTACTCCACGGTCTTCCCATCACCCGGGAAGTTCAGATAAGACGGGTTGTCGGATAATTTATAGGGAACGGTCTCTGCCAGCTTACCGCATGGATTGGCTCTGCCGAAGAGAATATCCGCCTGGGCCTCCCCCACCGCCTGTCCACAGAGATAAGACTCCAGGATTCCTCTCACATCATCTGCCCACGGCATTTCCACAGGGGAACCATTGTGAAGAACCACCACTGTATTCGGCTGTACTTTTACGATTTCCGCGATTAGCCTGTTCTGGCACTCCGGCATTCTCATATGCTCCCTGTCATACCCCTCAGACTCAAACGCATCCGGAAGACCTGCAAATACCACAGCGATATCCGCATGTTCAGCCGTCTCCACTGCCTCAGCAAACATGGCTTCATCCACTTTGTCCTCTTTCACGTCATATCCCTGTGCATAAGACACATCCGCGTATTTCTTGACTGCATCCAGCGCGCTTGTCACCTTAAAGGAGTTGATATGAGAACTTCCGCCTCCCTGGAACCGAGGCTTCTCTGCAAATTTTCCGATAAACGCAATCTTCTGTCCTTCTCCCTTCAGAGGCAGGATTCCATCATTTTTCAAAAGCACCATGGACTCTCTCGCGATTCTGGCTGCCAGATTGTGATCTGCTTCCTTATCAAATTTGCCGGGCTGACGGTTATCTGAGAATTTGAAGATAATATTTAGGATTCTCTCAACCGCTGTATCCAGAACCGCTTCATCAAGCACACCTGTTTTCACAGCTTCCACAATCTCCGCATCCGTATGTCCGCCGCTTGCCGGCATTTCCAGGTCAAGACCTGCTTCCAGTCCTTTTACCCTGTCGTTCACTGCACCCCAGTCAGACATAACGTATCCTTCAAATCCCCACTCATCTCTCAGAATTTCCGTGAGCAGTCTGTGGTTCTCAGACGCAAATGTTCCATTGATCTTATTATAAGAGCACATCACGGTATCGGGTCTGCTCTCCTTCACTGCGGCCTCAAAAGCTGCCAGATAAATCTCCCGGAAAGTTCTCTCATCTATTTCAGAGGAACATGACATTCTTCTGTGCTCCTGATTATTTGCCGCAAAATGTTTGATGGATGTTCCCACATTTTTCGACTGCACACCCTTTATATGCGCTGCAGCCATCTGTGAAGCCAGATACGGGTCTTCTGAAAAATATTCAAAGTTCCTTCCGCACAGCGGTGACCTCTTAATATTTACTGCCGGGCCTAAAATAACAGACAGATTCTCCGCCTGACATTCGTCTCCCAGCGTTTCACCTAAAGTCTCTAAAAGCTCCCGGTCAAATGAACAGGCAGTCGCACATGCAGTAGGAAAACACACGGCTTTGATACTCTCATTTGCTCCGAGATGGTCTGCCTCCTTATCCTGCTTTCTGAGTCCATGAGGTCCGTCGCTGACCATCACCTCAGGAATCCCCAGCCTTTCCACACTTTTCAAATGCCAGAAATCCTTACCGGAACACATCCCCGCCTTCTCTTCCAGTGTCATCTGTTTTACAATTGCTTTCACATCACGTTTCATGCTTATTCGCTCCTTTGCATAAATTCATCATGCTCTCCAACGGCTGTGCCGCATGATGAGCTATATCCTTAAAATACCACGTATATGCTCCGGATAATATCAAAATCATGCTGTTTATATCAATTTCTTGTCACTACTTTCTTTTTCTGGTATACTGAAAAAAACTGTCTGCTGCCATGGAAGGAGAACTTAAAATGGACATCCGGAGCATCCGCCATAACTGCCGTCTGCTTTATCATTTAACACAGATTCCCATACGCTGCCTGTCACCTGACAGCAGCATATGTTTTACCTTCCCGCACCTGGAGGGCATGGAGCGTTTCCCTCTCCCCCTGCTGCCGGAAAGTCTGCCCCATAAAAATACAGTACCCCTGCCTGTTCTCTTCATGGAAAACAACGCATATTACAGTGCAGCTCTTCCCCTTGCATTGACCGACAGAAATTTTACCCTTTATTTCGGCCCCTGCCTCTTTTCCCGGCTCTCCGACAGGGAGTTTAAACAGAGCTTTCCGGATTTCTCCGCACTGCCTCCTGACATGCGTTTTCCTCTCATGTCAGCGCTGCCTGTCATGGAACAGGAATACTTTTACAATTTCCTTTCCCTGGCCTGCAGCCTGTTCTTCCGGGAAAAAGTTCATACCGAAGAGATTCTGGAGGCAAATCATCTGAAAATGTCTGCCCCTATTCCCGCTGCGGTTCAGAAGACCCTGTTTCACAGAAGAGAATCCGCCGCATTTCATACACCCTATTCATACGAAAAAAATCTCCTGGACGCGGTGCGCTCAGGAGATGTTGTACGTGCAAAAGAATGTATGAACGAGTTAAGTCTCACAGGAAAACCGGGAATCCTTTCCCCCAACCCGCTGCGCCATGCCCAGAATCTTTTCATCGCTCACATTACTCAGATCACCAGAGCCGCAATGGAGGCAGGAGTGGAGGAAGATATGGCTTATGCTATGAGTGACAGTTATATCCAGGCATCTGAAAAATGCACCTCTGTCACACGCCTTCTCTCCCTGCGGGACCAGGCCACCGGAGAATTTACGGCTGCCGCGGCAAAGGCCAGAGGCCTGACCAGTCATTCCCCTGCCATCCGCAGAGCCATCAATTACATGAATGACCATCAGCAGGAAAAAGTATACCTCTCTGACATTGCCTGTGCCGCCGGTCTGAGCAAAGACCGCTTCTCCCACCTCTTTCGGGAGGAAATGGGCATGAGCCCTATGGAATACCTGAACCGGAAACGGGTGGAGACCTCAAAGTCCCTGCTGACTGTGTTTCAGTATTCTATTTCAGAGATCAGCATGATACTGTCTTTTTCCAGCCAGAGCCATTATATTTCTGTCTTTAAAAAATATACGGGCATGACGCCCAGACAGTACAGGGACGCCTTTTAAAAAAATCCTGTCTCCCAGCGGACTGACCATGTGTCAGTTCTCCCGGGAAACAGGATTCTACCATCAGACATATCAGCCCGCGCCGTATGCGCGTTCTCTGTCCTTTTCCTTATAATGATGTGCTTCTTCAAGCATCATATCCTTTACCTTCATCAGACGGATCTGCGTACTTCTCTCGCTCTCGTCCAGCTTCATGGTAATATATTTAATATTCTGCTGTGTCTCCGGAATAATAACGTGTTCCAGAGCATTTACTCTGCGTCGGGTCTTCTCAATCTCGGAAGCCATAAGCTGGCAGGACTTCTCAATCTCCGCAAGCTTCAGCATATCCGGCAGGATGTCTGCCAGAGATTTCACCGCGCCGTCCAGGTCACCGGAAGTAAAGGCAAAACCGTAGGAATAGATGTCATTTGCATCTGCGGTTCTGGTCTGGGACTGGAAGACAGGAATGTCAACACTCATGACATTCTTCTTGCCGGCATCCAGATATACTTCCTGTTTCGGTGCCATCAGCGCTGTGTTCAGTGTCTGTTCGGACATGCCGGCTTTTGCGATCACGAAGTTCTTGTTAGCCTCTTTAATACCCTCTTCCACTTTCAGGCGCAGAGCCATATTTTCTCTTGCCAGATCCAGGAACTGACGCATAAGCTCATCACGTTTGTCCTTCAAAAGCTTGTGGCCTTTGATGGCTGTGACCAGCTTTTTCTTCTGCTTGGTAAGTTCCATTCTGGTAGGATTTACCTGGGTAGATGCCAAGACAATCACCTCTTTCTATGCATTTTCTAAAGGGACAGCAGGCATCTTAAGCCTGCTGCCGGCCGGCATTATTGTTTACCGTAATATTCATCAAGGAACTTATCATCAATACGTTTCAGCTCACTCCTCGGTAAAATAGAGAGCAGCTTCCAGCCGATACGCAGTGTCTCCTCAATATCACGGTTGCTGGTATAACCCTGTGAAACGTATTCCGCCTCAAAAGCATCCGCGAATTTTGCATAGATAAGGTCAATATCAGAAAGTGCTGCCTCACCAAGGATGGTCATCAGCTCTTTTGCCTCTTTACCACGGGCATAAGCGGCGAAAAGCTGGTTCATGGTGTTCGCATGGTCAGCACGTGTCTTGCCTTCACCGATACCTTTATCTTTCAGTCGTGACAGGGACGGCAGAACATCGATGGGCGGTGTTACACCTTTTCTGTAAAGCTCACGGCTCAGAATGATCTGACCCTCTGTGATATATCCGGTAAGGTCAGGGATCGGATGGGTTTTATCATCCTCAGGCATGGTAAGGATCGGAATCATGGTAATGGAACCATTACTTCCTTTCTTACGTCCTGCTCTTTCATACATGGTTGCAAGGTCTGTGTACATGTAACCGGGATATCCACGGCGTCCGGGAACCTCTTTACGGGCTGCGGAAACCTCACGCAGGGCATCTGCGTAGTTTGTGATATCTGTCAGGATTACCAGTACGTGCATGTCTTTTTCAAATGCAAGATACTCTGCTGCGGTAAGCGCCATCTTAGGTGTTGCGATACGCTCTACAGCCGGGTCATTTGCCAGGTTGATGAACAGAACGGTTCTGTCGATGGCACCTGTCTCCTTAAAGCTCTCAATAAAGAAGTTGGACTCCTCAAAGGTAATACCAAGAGCGGCAAATACAACGGCGAAGTTCTCACCGGTACCGCGAACCTTAGCCTGTCTTGCGATCTGAGCGGCCAGCTGCGCATGAGGAAGACCTGATGCGGAGAAGATAGGCAGCTTCTGACCACGTACCAGTGTGTTCAGACCGTCAATTGCGGATACACCTGTCTGAATAAACTCTTCCGGGTACATTCTGGCAGCCGGATTCATAGGCAGACCGTTGATATCACGTCTCTCATCCGGAAGGATTTCAGGACCATCATCAATCGGGCGTCCCATACCGTCGAATACACGGCCTAACATGTCCTCAGACACACCCAGCTCCATGCTTCGTCCCAGGAAACGCACCTTACTGTCTGACAGGTTGATACCTGTGGAGCTCTCAAAAAGCTGTACCAGGGCATCACTTCCGTTGATCTCAAGTACACGGCAGCGGCGTGTCTCACCGCTTGCCAGCTCAATCTCACCTAATTCATCAAAATGTACATTTTCAACACCGCGCACCAACATCAGAGGGCCGGCAACTTCCTGTATGGTTCTATACTCTTTCGGCATTAGAAGTCCTCCTTCCCAAATACATTGGCAATGTCAGCAGCAAGTTCGTCCATTGTTGCCTTATATTCTTTGTCCAGTTTGTCTTCTGTCACATATTTGAAACGTCCGATCTTTTCGCGGACATCCATCTTGATCAGCCCCTGGATATTAGCACCCTTGTCAAGCGCTTCCTTGGACTGCTCATAAAATGCGATAACCAGTTTCATCAGCAGATACTGTTTCTGCAGAGAACTGTAGGTATCTACTTCATGGAAGGAGTTCTGATGCAGGAAGTCCTCACGGATGGAGCGCGCAGCCTCCATTTTCAGACGGTCGCCTGCAGAGAGCGCATCCATACCTACCATCTTAACGATTTCTTCCAGTTCAGCCTCATCCTGCAGAAGGCTCATCATCTTCTGACGGTCTTCCATCCAGTCAGGAGCAACCTTCTCATTGAACCAGTCAGCCATATTGTCCAGATACAGAGAGTAACTGGTCAGCCAGTTGATCGCCGGGAAATGACGCTTGTAAGCAAGTGCGGAATCCAGACCCCAGAATACCTTAACGATACGCAGGGTTGCCTGGGATACCGGCTCGGAAATATCACCACCCGGAGGAGATACGGCACCGATAACGGAAAGCGCGCCTTCTCTGTGGTCACTGCCGAGAGAAACCACGTGTCCGGCTCTCTCATAGAACTGTGCCAGACGGGAACCCAGGTATGCAGGGTAACCCTCCTCACCGGGCATCTCTTCCAGACGTCCTGACATCTCACGAAGAGCCTCGGCCCAGCGTGATGTGGAGTCTGCCATCAGGGCTACGGAGTAACCCATATCACGGAAATATTCCGCGATGGTGATACCTGTATAGATAGAAGCCTCACGTGCCGCAACAGGCATATCGGAGGTATTGGCGATCAGAACGGTACGTTCCATCAGAGACTGTCCTGTCTTCGGGTCCTTCAGTTCCGGGAACTCGTTCAGAACGTCTGTCATCTCATTTCCACGCTCGCCGCATCCGATGTAAACCACGATGTCAGCCTCAGCCCATTTTGCAAGCTGATGCTGGATCACTGTCTTGCCGCTTCCGAAAGGTCCCGGAACGGCTGCAACACCGCCTTTGGCGATGGGGAAGAAAGTATCAACAACTCGCTGTCCTGTTACCAGAGGCATCTCCGGCGGCAGCTTTTTCAGATACGGACGGCCTTTACGAACCGGCCATGTCTGCATCATACCAACTTCTTTGTCACCATCCGCAGTCTCGATAACGGCAACGATTTCTTCCACCGTAAATTCACCGGCTTTTATTTCTTTTACTTTACCGTTTATCCCGTAAGGAACCATGATCTTGTGATTAACAACGATGGTCTCCTGTACCGTACCGATAATATCACCGTTTTGTACCTCGTCCCCCACTTTAACAGTAGGAACAAAGTTCCATTTCTTATCTCTCTTAAGGGAAGGAACCTCAACACCACGCTTTAAGTTGGTGCCGGACACCTTCATAATCTCATCCAGCGGTCGCTGGATACCATCGTAAATACTTGTGATCAGACCTGGTCCAAGTTCTACGGAAAGAGGCGCATTCATGGACTCAACCGGCTCGCCCGGTCCAAGACCTGATGTCTCCTCGTATACCTGAACACTGGCTTCATCACCGTGCATCTCGATGATCTCACCAATCAGACGCTGGTTACTGACACGGACAACGTCGAACATATTCGAGTCTCTCATGCCTTCCGCGATAACCAGCGGTCCTGCAACTTTTTTAATCGTACCTTTGCTCATCGGAACGAATCACCTGCTTTCTAAATTAGTTCGTATCTGCGGTATTTTACCGCTCAAATTCCGGGTGCTGCGGCGTGCTGCCGCATACCGGACCTTTTAATTATTGCTGAAAAGAATATCCGAGCCAACAGCCTTCTCCACGGATAATTTCACTCCCTGCACACCTTCACCCGTGTTTCCGAAAACACCGGGGATCAGGATAATGGCGGGAAGCAGTTGTTCCTGAAATTTATCAATCGTCTTTTTGCACTCTGCTGCCAGCGCTTCTGTGATATAGATGATCCCATATTTGCTGGCTGCCAGATGCTCCAGTTTTTCTTCAGCTTCTTTTCGGGATGTTACCGGGAATATATCCAGACCCAGTGTAGCAAACCCGTAAATACTGTCGTAATCGCCCACAACTGCAATCTTATACATACATTTCCCTTACCCTTTCCCGGATAGAATCATCCGAAAGCCCGCTGCGTTTGCCGGACAAAATGATTCGTACCGTTTTGATCTCGTTCTCCCTGGCAAGCACATAGGCAACCAGAGGTCCCACTGAAAATGACTGATATTTCTGAGGCTGCATGGTCTGCATCATGCGGTTGTCACACCAGCGTTCAAACGCGGACATGGACTCTGCAATGGCCTTACCGCCCTCCGCATAAGCAGTTCCCGACAAATACTCCACAATGGCATCAATGCCGCTCACTGCCGCCTTGGAAAGCTGTGCCACACTAAGTGACTCACATTCCGCCATCGCGCGCTTCATAAAATCCAGATTTTTTGCGGTTTTCTGTGAACGCACAGCGATTTTAATATCAGCTATGGCAACGGTAGACTCCGCATAATCCTTGATAATGCTGTCCTTTGCTTCCTTGCCTGCTGCATAGATCGCCTCAAGGGCTGCCTTGTCCACAATGACGTCGCAGAGCTGTCCGTCCCTTGTGTGAAGCAGTGTCTCATAAGCCTCTTTTGCAGCGCCAGCCATATATTTGGGAAGTCTGGAAAAATCCTTGCTCCGCACGATCTCCAGCATTTCATCCGGGGAGATGGCAGTGTCATCATAGTAGATGTTCATTGACTTGCCGTTCTCCTCCGTGCACACATCCTTGATGGCTGCCTTCAGATTGTGGAACATATTGGGATAGGAAAGTACATCAAAGACGGACATATCAACACCCAGATCCCTGATATTCTCCCAGATTTTCTCCTGCTCCCTGGTCAATATTGCCTCTGCATTCACCGGCGTATCCGCGCCGCCCCAACCCTTTTCCTGTATAAGCTGCAGGCACTGCTCCTCTGTCTGGCAGGCCATGAGCTGGTCAAGAGTGGCAGAAGTGAATAACGCCGTCTCAAGCGCACGGATTCGCGCAACCGCATAGGTATATTTTGTATCAATCAAGATAATTCCTCCTTCTTGCGGTTATCGCTTACAAAAATAATAATGCATGAACTTTGTCGGAAAGTTCACCTCTCTTGGAATCAAACATGGCCTTAAAGGTACAGTTTTCTTCGATTCCACCATATATCAGGACAAAGCCTCCGCGGATATTTCTGTGTTCTTTGGAAAGAACCAGTTTTCCGCCCTTTTTCTCAGCTATGTCCGAAATTTCTTTTTCAAAACCCTGCGGCATTCTCTTCAAATCTTCAGGTGAGAAACAGATTTCCCCTTCCTGAGCCAGAACGAATTTGTCCAGCATTTTGCGGAGCATGTTGAAATATGTCTCGTCGTCTGCAGAAAGCAGTGTATCGTAAGCTTTCTCCAGTACATCAGAGATCACTTCCTGCTTTGCCTCCAGAAGTGCTTTTCTCTTCTGCAGGTCGCAGGAGGAAAGGGCACGTTCCTTGATATTCTCAACATCAGCATCCGCTTTTTGGGAGATACGTCCGCATTCTGCTTCCGCTTTGTCTCTCATCTCCTGCTTAACTGCTTCTGCGCTCTTCTGCGCACGGTCGATGATATCATTCGCGGAGCTTTTTGCTTCATCCAGAATCTGGCTTTTCATTTTTTCTAATCCAGTCATTCTTTAGCTCTCCTTTACTATTTCTATTCTGTCCTGTAATTTCTGTCCCATGCCGGGACTTCTCTCCATATTTTAATTAGAAGGAAAGGTTCGTTACAGAAAGAATGGAAATCAGCAGAGCAAGAATTGCGTATGTCTCAACCATGGCCGGGAAAAGCATAGCTTTACCGAACTGTTCCGGTTTCTTGGCAACGATGCCGATAGCTGCTGCAGATGTCATTCCCTGATATTTACCGGAGATCAGACCAACGATACCGATCGGCAGACAAGCTGCTAATACCAGTAAGCCCTGCTGCGGTGTTAAATCCAGCATACCTCCGCCTAACAGACCGATCTTGGAAAGTGTGATGAAACCAACCAGCAGACCGTAGATACCCTGTGTACCTGGGAGAAGCTGCATGATAAGAACCTTAGCGAATTTGCTGGGATCTTCTGTAACAACACCTGCTGCTGCCTGACCGGCAATACCTACACCAATAGATGAACCTGCACCTGCTAATAATACTGCTAATGCTGCACCAAGTAATGCGTAAACAATTCCTAACTGACTCATAAATAAGTTTCCTCCTTAACATCTACATATTTCGTAGTTAATTTAAATGGGTTGAAAGGTCTTCCTCCACCCTCATAAAACTTGCCGAAAAACTCGACAAACTGTAAACGGTTTGTATGCACGTATGCGCCCAAAAGATTGATAGCCAGATTCAGTGAATGGCCCACAATAAAAATCACTATAAAACCGACAGCGGCAATGATACCGTCGCCCAGCATACTTGCCATCTGGTTTACCACAGATGCGATAACACCTGTTGCCAGACCAAGAGCAAGCAGACGGGAGTAAGACAGCACATCACTCAGCCATCCTGTTACATTGTAAATATCATACGCGCCCAGTGCCAGACGAAGAGCGATATTCTTGTTCGCACGCCCTGACATAAGAAGCAGTCCTACCGCTCCTGCGATCGCCATGACCTTTCCGATCTGCGAAACTGCCGGTGGGAAAGTTCCTTCCGGAAGCTGGGAGATGGATGCAAAGATACTGCTTGGAAGCAGCATCATAACCAAACCGATCAGAAATACATACCAGATAATAACATCACAGAAGAAATCCATGTACTGTTTATCTTTCAGAAGCATGTATCCTTTCAGTGCCAGTCCCATGAACAGATGGATCACACCAAACAGCATTGCGTACATAAGAAGACGCATTGGGTCATTCAGCGGAACGAACCAGGCTGCCTTGATCAGTCCGCCGTCCGGTACATCCACATGGAAGAAGGTTCGCGCGACCACGTCCACGGCATCTCCGAAGTATCCTCCGAAAAGTACACCCCACACTAAAGTGGAAAGACCGCAGTACATGAACATTTTCAGCGCCTTATGCATGCCCTGGCTCATGCGCGGGTACTTTCTCAGTACAATAAAACATGCCAGGAATATGATCAGTCCGTATGCCGCATCAGACAGCATCAGACCGAAGAAAAATACATAGAAAAACGACATGATCGTCGTTGGGTCAACCTCGCCTTTTTTCGGCAGACCGTAGGATTCCAAAACGCCCTCCACAGACTGTGAAAACGCGTTATTGCTCAGAAGCACCGGGGCTTCCTCATCCTCCTGTATCTCCTCCACATCAAAGACCAGATCATAGCCCTCTTCCATTGCCTTTTTCACTGCGGGAACCGCTTTTTTAGGTATATACCCACTTACAAAAAAGGTCCTGGAGGACTGTGGAATTTGTCCCAGGAGTTCGTATTTCTCTGCTCTTGTACGGAAATAGTCAGAAATCAAACGCAGGTCTGCGCGCTTGTCCCCATATTCAATAATATGCTTCTGACATCCCTCAATTTCTTTTTGGAGCGCACTGATCTCTGCCTCCAAGTGTTCTTTTTCGACCGCCGGTATTTCACTGACGATCTGAGATGGCCTAGCAAAACCGCCCTGCCGCAGCGCATCCTCCACCTGCTGTGCGTTCTTCTTCAGACACAGCACAACAATATAAGTGGAATCTCTGTCCGCAGAAAGGACTGTCACATCCACGCCTTCAGCCTCGGGAGCGTACTCCGCAATCAGGCTGTAAACCGCTTCCAGTGTCATTTCGCCTGAAATAGCACCGATGAGTGCGCTGGTTGAACCGGTACCCTCAAAATTCATGGGCACATCCAGGCTCATCCATGGAGCCAGTGCTTCGATCTGGTTCTCCATTTTCTGGATATTTGCACGGCACTCCGCGATTTCTTTCTGCCAGCCGGTTATTCTGGAAGCAATGTCCATCATTTCTTCCTTCTGAACCGCTACCTGGTTGTAAGTTTCTTTTTCAATCAGTTTTTTTCCTTCCAGACTGGACAGCAGGGATTTTTTCTCCGGTGCATATTCCTGCAGGATATCCAGTGCTAAATCCGCCAAGTTCGCTTTTTTCTCAAAAGTGTTTCTGGCCCCCTGGGTATCCATCTTTTCAAAGCCTGACTCATCGTCTAATACCTGGGTCATTTCCATGACGCCCATGGTCTGCAGCTTTTCCAGGATGGCCTTCCGGTCCCTTTTCAGCGCGCAGATACTGACTCGCTGCATCTGCATTACTGCCATACTCTCATCCCTCCTTTAACTCGTTTTCTTTTTCTTCCTCTCAGATTAATTCGGAAATAATCAAATCAACCGCTTCTTTTTCCCGGCTTTTTGCCGCGCTCTTCAGCTTTTCGATTTCTTTTCCAGCCGCCAAAAGGGCCTCGTCCGTCTGCTGTTTTCCAAATGTTTCAGCAGAGTCTCTTAATTTTTTCGCCTTCTGCTGCGCTTCGGAAATCATATCGGAATACAATTTTTCGGAAGCCAGTTTTGCCTCCTCAGAAATCTTTTCACTCTGGCGCTTTGCATCCGCAACGATGTTTGCTGCCTCCTGCTCCGCATCCCGGATTTCTTTGATTGTTCCTTCTATCACAGTATCACCACCTTCACATAGTTTAAATATTACTATGAATTATGCAATTTGTCAATTTGTTCACAATATTTTTAACCGAATTACACGAAAAAAAGTTGCCTTATTTTGGTAATCCCGACAAAAAAAGAGAGATTGTATAGAATTTACACAATCTCCCCGAATGTCTTTGTTTAATTTGACTTTATCTTACTCGTATAAGTAGTTCTTCAGCTTCTCATCATCCAGGCTGGCAGCATCGATCCACTGATATCCCGGATTGATAAAGGAATCATTTTCCAGCCCCAGCCAAGCCCTGGCTGCTGCTACTGCGGTGGCATATCCCATGCCATACGGATTCTGTGCGATAACTCCGGCCTCTCTTCCGTCCTTGATCGCTTCTTTTTGGGTCTTGCCGGCATCAAACCCCACTACGGCAATTTCTTCTCTCTCTGCTTCTTTCAGCGCTTCCAGAACATCATCCGCAGTGACCTGATTGGTACAGAAGTATCCTTTCAGATTCGGATTATCCTCCAGCACTTTTGCTGCCATCTCCCTGACCGATGTCTCCTCATTTTCATAGGAGAGATTAACAATCTTAATATCCGGGTAATTGGCTGTGAGCTCATCTGTAAATCCCTTGACTCTGTCCTGGCTGCTTTCAGAGCTTTCGATATGGGCCATAACAGCGATCTCTCCGCTGCTGCCCACAGCTTCCGCAAGTTTTTTCGCTGCGTCAGCGCCTGCTGCCTTGTTGTCTGTGGAGCACACGGAATCTACGGTGCCGGTCACCACACCGGAATCCAGCACAACCACGGGGATTCCGTTTTCCTCTGCTGTTTCAAGCTGGGCCTGACAGGATTCCATATCTATGGCTGCCAGACAGAGAACATTTGGATTCTCAGCCAGAACCGCGTCGATAATATTGATCTGGCTCTCCACATCAGTCTCATCGGACGGCCCTTCAAAGGATAGTTTTATCTTATCGTCACCTTTATATTCCAGTTTTTTATTTAAATCTTTGACGGCTGCTTCCATGCCTTTTTTTACAGTGACCCAGTAGCCTGTCTTTGTGCTCTTAACCACCACTGCTATATGACCGCCGGCCTCCAGCTCCAGACCTTCCAGGGATGTATAATCAATGGTTCCGGCACTGCTTTTCAGAGTGGTCATAGTCAGGTCCTCAGACATGTCTGCCTCGTTCTCTTCCTCTGCGTCCTGGCTGTTCTCATTCTCACCGGAAACTTCTGTATTATCTTTTTCCTCTTCCTTCTGTTCCTCTTCTGTATCTTCTTCTTTCTGAGGGTCCCCCTTGCTGCCCACTTCCGGCTTGTCTTCCGCCTTTGCCTCTGTGTTTACGGGTACTTCTTTTTTATCCTTATTACCACCGCATCCTGCCAGGGAACCCGCTGCCAGCGCGATGCATAATAAAGCAACCATTGTACGTTTCATGCCCTCTCCTCCAAGGTTCACGCCATACCTGTGTACGGCTTTACCAGATTTTTACATGCATTTCTCTTCCTATTAACTACGTTTCCATTATACACGAAACTACTTATTAGTCCATATGCTTTTTGTAATAATTTCGTAAAAATTTCAGGAACTTTTCTATTCATATTATCTATAAAGTTTCCAAACACGCTCTAATCAAGAAGATTCCATTCACGTAAAATCCCGTATATTACCAGAGCAGAGAGCGGTCCCAGCAAAAAACCGGCTCCTCCGTACAAAAACAGCCCCAGATATACCGATAACAGGACAAGGAGAGGCGATACCCCCACCTTCTTTCCTATCAGACGGGGCTCCAGAAACTGCCTGACGCAGCTTGTGACAAGATAAAGGGCAATACAGCCGACTGCACCGGCCGCGTCTCCTCTTAAGGCAAGGACAAGCGCCGCGGGGACAAGAAATGTACCTGTTCCCAGAACGGGTAGTGCGTCCAGAAGTCCCAGCGCCAGCCCGGCAGTGATAAAATGAGGCGTTCCCAATAAGAACAATCCGGCAATACAGAGGAGGATAATGATTCCCATAATTTTGATCTGTGCTTTGAAATATTCCGCAATTCCGCTCTTTAAGTCCTTGAAAAGGGCTTTCGCCTTAACAAACACAGGCCAGGCGGAAAACCGTTCTTTCCACTCCCCGTGCTCCTGCAGAATCAAAACCGCGGATACTACGCACAGAATCAGGCCTCCCACCAGGACCACGCACTTTTTCATGGAGCCGACCGCAGCCTCCATGGACTGACTGCCATCTAAAAAGGAACTGCTGATATTACTGAGCTGCATATAAATATACTGGCTGCTCTCCCGGGCCGGAATTCCCACCGTGTATTCCACCTGTCTGCAGCATTGGCCTATGATCTGGCAGAATTCTCTCTTTATTACCGGATAGAACGCTATCAGCCTGCTGATCTGTGCAGACAGAGCCTGGAGAAGCCACATAACCCCAAGAATGCCTCCCACGGAGAGAAGCAGAATCAGCACTGCGCCCACACCGCCTTCTGTAAAATGCAGTTTTCTGCAGAGTTTCTGCCGTGCCAGCCACCTGGCTGCCGGAAGTATGGCGAGTGCCAGAAGCCAGCCTAAAAGAAATGGGAGCATCACAGGTACCGCGTATTTCATGACCAGAAATACACCTGCAATGACTCCCACTGTTATACCCGCTTTCTTCCATCTCATCTTCTGCTCACCATACCTTATCTTTTTCGTTCTCCTCTAACAGTATGTGTGAACTTTTCTTACCTATACTATAGGAAAATTTCCAGAGGGCTTTACCTGGAATTCCATTTTTTTCTTTGTCTTTGGATGGGTAAAAATTAATTTATATGCGCACAGCGCGATGTACTGCCATTCCTTTTCTTTTCCTGCCTGAGGATTGTACTTGGTATCCCCCAGCAGAGGATGGCCGGCGTATGCCATCTGGACACGGATCTGGTGATGACGGCCTGTCAGAAGATGGATCTCGAGAAGAGAACAATCCTCTGCTTCTTTTAATACGCGGTATTCCAGAATGGCTTTTTTACTTTGTGGTGTTTTTTGTTTTGTCACCCTGGAGGTGTTGGTGTTAGCATCTTTTATAAGTTCGTTCTCAAGACGGGATTCTTTTTTCGTCGGTATGCCGCTGACAGCGGCAAGGTAGTATTTTTCCATACTTCCGTTCTGGACCTGAGCGTTTAGGTCTTTGGCTGCGGCTTTGTTTTTTGCAAAGACCAGGATACCCTCTACGGGCTGGTCGAGGCGGTGGATAACAGCCAAATAAGGAGGCTCGCCTTTTGAGATGAGGTAGGTGAGGAGGGAGGATTCCAGGTCCGGGGTGTTGATTTTTTTTGATTGGACAGGGAGACCGGGAGGTTTGTGGCAGATTAGGATGTGGGGGTCTTCGTGTAGGATAATTTGGGAGATGGGGGGTGTTTTCATGGTTGTTTAAATTCCTTTTTCTAAATTTATTTTGTTGGCTGAAGGGACGGGGAATGCAGGGCAGCGGGGCCGGGGCGTGGGTGGAGAGGGATAACTTGCCTGGGAGTATTATAGCATGGATGGGCAAAAATGAACAACCGTCATATCTTCTATTATCGGATACAACGGTTGTTCTAATGATCTGCGTTATTCAATTTTTTTATTCCTTTCTTTTTCTTAGTATTGATAAAAAATCCGGAATGAATACTGTTATTTTGTTCTTTCCTTATTCTTCTATACTTCCTTTTAATCTTCTCATTCCCTATTTATAAATCTTTCACTCTGAATTCGTAATCTCTTTGAGCTTCCTTTCATTTCTTATCTGAATGTTCTACCCAAATCCCTTTATGGACTCTGATAAAGCCTTCTCTGAAATGGTCTTCACTCTTCTTGGATATTTAAATTCCGGTGTTTGATAAGATTTATTGAAAGTTCATATCAAATCTATTATGGATAATAAAAAGCTTCTAAACAAATAGTTCGGGCTATTTTGTTTTCAAAACATTTCTTTATACATTTCTTCGGGATATAAAATAATTTACTTCTTTTTCAAGAACTTTTAAATACAACAGGCTAATCTCAACGAATACAACTTATTATATCTTCTGCATTTTTTATATCTTTGAATGATGTATAAATACTTTGTTCTTTCAAAATATATTTCTTTACATATATTTTGAAACCTTTTTATTACTTTTGTGGTAATTGTTCAATATGAGGGCACTTTTTGATATATCACCTAACCGCTTTTTTATCCTCTTAATAGGATTCTTCTTCGGTCTTTATGTAGTTAGGTCTTTCTCTAGGGAACTATGCCTTACCACTCTCATATTGATAATTGATATTCGCTATTTCCAATGGAATATACCTCCTTATCAATATTTCAAATAACACCTTTTACATTACTTTTTATCCTTGGTACTGTTATTCTTTTGTACTTTATGGATCTCTCATATGTAGTACGTTTTAACATTACTCTGATTCCTATTATGTATTCTCCATACACTTTAAGGAGATATAATGTTTTATCTTTTGTACCTTGTAGCCAACTTCCTAAAAAAGATTTATCTTCTCTATGTTTAAGAATTGGTTATGTAGTAATGTGTTGGTGTTTTCTTTTGATGGTTATATATTACCATGGGTTGTTTTATTTGTCAATATATTTTTTGAAAAAAGTTTTGTTTTTTTATAAGTTATATTTTTAACATTATTAAGCTGTAAATTATATGTTTTTATATGAATTTACTACACAATTTACGAAAAGCATAATAATTCTGAACATTGAAAATTGCCAAAATAAAACACCGTGCGACACATTATTTTATCCTCCAATCCAGAAATATCTGGTTTTGTCGGATAAATCCTGTGCCGCACGGTATTTATGTTAACCTCTGTAGTAGTTGATCAGACAGCCTTTCAGAATGATCTCTCGTTCATCATCTGTCAGATCACCGATTTTCACTTTGAATTCCCTGCAGGAATCTCCTGCCACGTAAACCTTGATTTCTTCAGCCTTCTCCTCAACAGCTTTTCTGATTCCCGGAAGAAGCAGATAATCGCCTTTTTTAAACGGCAGGCTGCCAGCCGGGACCAGAAGGGGGAGCATACCCCAATTGATCAGGTTGGAACGGTAACGCTTGGTGGCATATTCATTGGCGATATTGGCCCATCCGCCCAGTACCTTCTGACAGGACGCAGCCTGTTCCCTGGCCGAACCGTCGCCTGGTTTTACGGCATAGATAGTGCTTCCGATACCTGTATTGGAGCTGTCCATGTCAGGGCATACCGTTTTCAGCTTCTCCCATACGGACTTCAGCTCCGGTACAGCTTCCAGCGGACAGTTTCCGGCTTCTCTGGCCTTCTCCGCAGCCTGGATTTCCTTGGCAAGCGGTACATACTCAGGGTCTTTTCTGGAGAGGGTAAATTCGGCAAGTCCCAGAGGATTGGAGCGGAAGGATGATGTTTCACCTGATGGGATCAGCTCATCTGTTGTGGTAACCGGATCATGAATCTCAGAAACCACCTTCAGTACCAGGTTCTCTGTGAGAGCCGGCATTTCAGGCCAGTCCTTGATATTCGGTCCGAACTGTATCTCTGTGTCCGGGTCGGCTTTGCCTTTGCTGTCAAAGACGCGGTTCTCGTAAATCGTTTTGTCAAAGAAATAGCGGGGTTTTGTATATTTAACATCAAAGTCCGCTGCTGAGGTCAGATAGCCCCTGTTTGCTGCTGTGGCTGCTATGGAACGGGCATCCATCAGTGCAACGGAAGAAATCTGTCCGTTCTGGATCTTGGAACCCTCACGGTTCGGGAAATTTCTGGTAGAGTGGCGGATACTGAGGGCATTGTTGGCAGGTGTATCCCCGGCGCCGAAGCACGGTCCGCAGAAAGCAGTCTTGACCACAGCACCTGTCTGCATCAAATCTGCCAGGACACCATTCTTGGCGATCTCCATGTAAATCGGTGTACTGGCCGGATATACACTTAAAGTAAAGGCATCCGCACCGATGCTGGAACCTCTTAATATATCAGCGGCATCACAGATATTTTCAAACCCGCCGCCCGCACATCCGGCGATGATTCCCTGTTCCACATACAGTCTGCCGTTATGTACTTTATCCTTCAGGGTAAACGGAATCTTGCCGTCCAGGCTCACCTGTGCCTTTTTCTCCACGTCATCCAGAATATCCATCAGGTTCGCATTCAGTTCTTCTATTGTATAGGTGTTGCTTGGGTGGAACGGCATGGCGATCATGGGTTTCACCCGGCTTAAGTCCACATAGACCATTCCGTCATAGTAAGTCACTGCACCGGGAGACAGCTCTTTATACTCCCCGGCTCTTCCGTGAACCTCATAGAAGTCCTTAATGGTATCGTCTGTTGTCCAGATGGAAGAGAGGCAGGTCGTTTCTGTGGTCATAACATCAATTCCGATACGGAAATCAGCGCTGAGTCCGGCAACGCCCGGGCCTACAAACTCCATGACTTTATTCTTAACATAACCGTTGGCAAACACTGCGCCTATGATAGCCAGCGCAACGTCCTGGGGACCTACGCCCGGCATCGGCTTTCCGGTCAGATAAACGCCCACAACCTCCGGTCTGTGTATATCATAAGTCTTGCCCAGAAGCTGCTTCACCAGCTCCGGACCGCCCTCACCCATAGCCATGGTTCCCAGGGCACCGTATCGGGTATGGCTGTCCGATCCCAGAATCATTTTTCCGCCGCCTGCCAGCATCTCCCTGGCAAACTGATGGATAACTGCCTGATGGGGCGGCACATACATTCCGCCGTAGCGTTTTGCGCAGGTCAGACCAAACATGTGGTCATCCTCATTGATGGTTCCGCCCACTGCACAGAGAGAGTTGTGGCAGTTTGTCAGTACATAGGGGATTGGGAATTTTTCCAGCCCTGAAGCCCTTGCAGTCTGAATGATTCCCACAAATGTAATATCGTGGGATGTCAGTTTATCGAATTTAATTTTTAAATCATCCATATTTCCGGATGTATTGTGCTTTTCCAAGATAGAGTAAGCCATTGTCTGTCTGGATGCCTCTTCCTTGTCAAGAGACGCTGCACCTGTCATCTGTGCAACTGCTGCTGCCGCTTCAGGACCGTCTTCCACAAGCTCAGTTCCATTCACCAACCAGACACCGCCATCGTAAAGTTTTACCATGATTGATCCTCCTTGTCACCGTTTTGTATCATTGTATACACTTATACAGTTCTTTTCTATTATACGCATTATCACGCTAAAATGCAAGTATTTTATCTCTCTATCACTTTATTTAATTCCAGTGTCTTTGTCGTTTGCACATTCTCAGGAAAACATCGGAATATTTGATGATCTGTAAAGATAAAAGGCTGCCGGCAAGATTTCCTGATGTACGTATGGACGCAAAAGTTTTTCTTATCGTATATAGAACAGATAAATGGGCCGTTAAAATCCATAAGTTATGTATAAAATCTAAAGGCTCTTTGCATTAAGTGTGATCAAAACCACAGCTCATTTGCTTAATTTACGTATTAAAGCCAAAGTTTCCCTGCTTTTTATCTGTAAAGTGTGACCAAAACCAAGGTTCACTTGCTTAGTTTACGTATTAAAACCAAAGGTTCCCTGCTTTTTATCTGTAAAGTGTGACCAAAACCACGGCTCACTTGCTTAGTTTACGTATTAAAGCCAAAGGTTCCCTGCTTTTTATCTGTAAAGTGTGACCAAAACCACGGCTCACTTGCTTAGTTTACGTATTAAAGCCA
>NZ_JBBMFP010000033.1:0-47562 GCF_040095955.1 Blautia caccae
GATGGCGAGATAGCTCAGCTGGCTAGAGCATACGGTTCATACCCGTAGTGTCGAGGGTTCAAGTCCCCCTCTCGCTACTATAAGAAAGCCCTTGCGGAAGAAATTCCGCAAGGGCTTTTCGTGTTTTTATGCCGGAGGTTCCTTTTTATCCTGATACATATGGGGTGTAAACATAAGTTTTATTGCACTTATCATGACAAACAGCAGGAAAACTGCTGCGGGAAGCCCCCCGATATTGGATATCATTTTCAGTCCGTCGACACCGCTGCCCACATTCATCATAATAAGTGTAATCAGTGCGATTTCCCCCGCCCAGAGTATTTTGATCCAGCTGGGAGATTCATCACCTTCATGATCCAGGCCATGGGTGGACAGGTCGGAGATCGCAATGACAGTGGAGTCGGCTGCAGTTACAAAGGAAAGAAATACAGCGATGAGGAAAATAAAAACCAGCAGGCCGGTAAAGGGCATGTTTTCAAAAAGCTGATAGATCGTGTTTTCAATTCCGGATTCAAACGCTTCAACCATTCCGCCATTTGACCGGTTCAGGGTAAAATGGATGGTGGAACCGGACATAATGGAAAACCACAGGATACTGAATACAGACGTGGAGAACAGATTCATGGCTACTAAATCCTTAATCCTCCGCCCATATGCGATTTTACCAAGAAAGACTGCCGTGATAGGTGCCCAGGACATCCAGCTTGCAAAGTAGAAGATAGGCCACTGGGCTGTCCAGGAATCAGTCGCAAAGGTGCCCGTATAAAGGGATTTGGAAAAAAAGTTATTTAGGTAATCCCCCAGGCATTCCACACCAAAATTACAGATAAACTGTGTTCCGCCAAATATCAGTACAAAGCCAATAATAAAGAAGTAAATGTAGACATTGATATTTGACAGCCGCCGTACTCCGCGCATGATACCGGAGAGCGCAGAGACCAGAAAGGTGATAATGACTACAAGCATGATTGCGGACCACAAAAATGGAGTGGATTCCATGCCAAAGAGTTTATGGAGACCTCCGCTGAGGTTGAGAACTCCTACCCCCAGAGAGCCTGTAAGTCCGGCGACCAGCGTGAACAGGCAGATACTGTCAATCACTGCATTCAGATACTTATGTTCCCGTCCGCCAAGCAGAACCGTGACCATGGCGGCCAGCGAAAAGGATTTCTTTTTATTATAATACCCAAAGGCGAACATCACTGCAGGAAGTGTATAGATTGCATAGGGAAGTACAGTCCAGTGAGTATAAATTGCCGACATGGCAAATTTGGCGGCATCCGGTGACATGGCCTCTATATGGAGACTGTCTGGAGGATGCAGCAGGTGCTGTACCGGCTCTGCAGCGGACCAGAATATAATACCGCAGGCAATGGTGGTACAGATATTGATGCTGAACCATGAAAGGAGACTCATTTTTGGCTGTGCATCAGGTCCTCCGATCCTTACTTTGCCGAATCCGGAAAAATAGATGGCAATACATACAAAAAATATGAGGACCGGAAGTAAGATGAGCAGCCAGCCGAATTCATGGACAACGAAGCCATTTACTGTGTTGACGATCTCTGTGAACAGATCACTGTCTGCAATATTTATGATAATACACACAAAAAATAGAAAAAACGGCGGTAAAAATACTTCTGGTTTTATTTTTTTCATGCCATACCCCTCCATTTCACACAGGCCCTGTCACTTTCCCTGCCCGGTTTCGGGATTGGCTTTTATATAGCGTTTATTTATGATGACAGCTATGATTATGGCAGCCAAACCACATGCAGCCATAAAGGCAAAGAGTTTGTTAAAACCTCCGGTGATATCCTTATCCAGCCAGACCCCCACCATGGATGTGATAAAAGCATCCGGTATATACGCGATAAACGCAATGATACCGCTGGCGGCACCTGTCAGTTCCCTGGGAATGACCGCCTCGTCCATGATAGAATAGTAGATGGACTTGATCATATAGTTGATTCCGGAAATGAGGACCGATACAACAATGGCTATCCATAAAAAATTACCCAGGAAAGGCATGAACGCACTGGCTGCTGTGGCTGCGGCAAGCACACAGATCAGGAAACGGGAACGATATTTAAACCTGTCGGCTATAATACCGCCAATCACCCCAAGCCCGATCGCCAGTATATACGTTCTCAGAATCTGCAGCCCGCTGGATACCGCTGTACTTGTGTGAAGAACCTGTGTGGTATAGGTGCCAAAATAATAGGCTCCGCCGCAGTTAAGCGCGTAACAGAAGAAAATGAACAGACCTACCAGCCAGACGCCGGGAAGCTTTAAGGCTGCCAGTATACTGCCCTTTTTTGCCGCTTCTTTCTTTTCCGTCTGGACAGAAGAGGGAAATACGATCAGTGCAAGGACAGCAAAAACGAAGTAAATGACAGCAGCTATGATCAATATCATCCGGTAACCGCCCATCTCATCAGAGAACAGACTGAAGATCCAGATAAACAGAAAGCCGACAGCCGCGGAGACAAGGCTTCTCAGGGATTCACTGATTCCGAACAGTCTGCCCTGTTCTGAATCAGAACCAAAACTCCTCATAAGAGTAATATAAGGAGACCAGAGTGTAGCCGTAGTGAATACGGCATAAAGTGCAAATATGATGATAAGACTGGTATAAGACGGAAAAGTTGCCTGCCACAGCGTTGTGGCGCCGGTACCGGCAAGAGATATTCCGATCAAGATTCTGGGACTGAATTTCTGCGCCAGAATACCGCCCACAGCATAACAGAAGATTGCCAGAGTTCCGTAAATGGACCCCAAAAATCCAAGCTGTGTATTCGTAAGGTTGAGTGCGGCAATGGTCTGATCATAAAATGAGATACGGATAAACGGAATGAAATAAATCATTCCAACCATAAAGCTTAAAAGAGTCACTAAAAGGTTACGTTTTGATTTCGTCAGATTCATCCTAATTCCCTCCCTGTTTTGTATATACTTACGAGTCGACTGCCATATCAATATAGGCTTCGTCAATGCCTTCTTTTAGAAGCAATGCCTTTAAATCTCTGCATATTTCTGTGGATATATCCGGTTTTGGGTACACTTTCAGAAGCTGTTCCATGCGTTTTTCGATGTTTTTTCCAAATTGTCCCACAGGGTCTGCAATGGCACCCCTCACACTTACATGAGGCGCCAGCAATTCACTGCGGCAGTAATCCAGGGTGTGCTCTTCTATAAGGTATTGTCCGGCGTGCCCTACTTCATGGATAAGGTCAAGGGGAACCGTGTCAGCATTTACATCAATATCTTTCAGATACCGCTCGGTAAAATCCAGAATTTCAAAATCGGTTATCAGTTTTTCATAAGATACAGCCAGATAGCTGTCTATGATCCCGGCACTTTGAGTCATGATGTTGATTCCGCTCTCCTTACAGGCCATGCAGGTCATCATGGACTCATATCCGGCCTGTACATTAAATGATTTTGCATCGCTTAGCGAGCCTCCTGCCCGGCTTGGGATACCATAAAATTTTGCCATTTCCGCGCAATATTTATAACTGAGGGCCCCTTCCGGTGAGCCGATGGCGATGGCTCCGGTTGCCATGTCGGCATTCGTGGACTGGGAGCCGTAGATGACAGGGGCACCGGGTTCACACATCTGTGCCAGCGCAATGGTTGCAAGTACCTCTGCGTTGACAACCGCGATCATGCCCGCCAGTGTGACAGGGGCGGTGGTACCGGCCATAGCGGCAGATGCGATGATCACAGGCTGGCGGTATTTTGCCATAGTAAGGACGGTTTCCGTCATGATTTTGTCGAGATACAGAGGAGTATTTGTATTGGCGATGGTACACAGGCGGGGTTTTTCCTTCAGCTCCTCAACCGTGACGCCAAAGCGGATACAGGCCATTTGGATCAGTGTTTCCATGGATTCGTAATCCCCTGCAGCAGCAAAGATACATTTTTGTGTGTGCAGCATACTGGCCAGGGCCAAGAGCGTTATGTAGGATTCCGTGGGGATGTCATTGGGCTGGCAGGCAAGTCCCCCGTTCAGGCAGTAGGAGGGATTTCCCTCAAACAGCTTGATCAATTTGATGAAATCCGAAAACAGGGCAGGCCTGGTCTGTCCATCCTTGTCCATAATAAAAGTTGCGCCGCCGCACGGTCCGTTATAGCGCCTGTTTCCGCCGATCTGCATATCAAATCTGGAATCAGAAGCGTAAAGGGGGGCAGTGGAAGGTGCTTTTCTGACCCACTCCATAATTTGATCCTCTGTGAAATACGCCACATTTCCATCTACCTTTATGCCGTGGTTTTTCAGTATCTCCAGGGCGTCCGGATGGTAGAATTTCATTCCTGTTTTATTCAGGATCTGCATGCTGGCTTCGTGAATCTTTTTTACATTGTCGTTCATTTGGAAAATAACCTCCTTTTTTGTGGTGAACATGTTAACCAGTAGGGTAAAAAAAATATTTATGGAACAGGACAAGAATTTTCTTATCCTGTTCGGGGCGGATAGATATAGATGAAATCCGCCTTATGTCCTGTCAGGTACAGACACAGACCATTCAGATGAGATACATGCGGATGTTTTTTTCAATCAGAGCATCACAATGGGCAACTGCCTTCTGATAGGCATCAGGGTCTTTTGGACTGTTGATATACTCACTTAAGAGTCCCCTGGCAATCAGGCAGTTGATCTGACTTACATATTCCGCATCATCATAGCTGAGCCGTCCTTCTGCAGCAGCACGGCGAAACCAGATGTAATCTCTGTCCTCAATACATCCGCTGAAAATGGAGCAGTAAAACATGGCAGTGTTTGAACCCTCCACAAAAACAGGATACATTTTAAGGTATTCCTGCAGTATGGATTCCAGATCATTGCGTATGTTGCCCCAAAACAAATTCAAAAATATATAGGGATGCATAAACGCATACTTGTCAAAAAGTCTCCAGGCGTTTATCTGTGCTTCGATAATATCATCCTCGTTTTTCAGATTTTCCTCTAATTCCTCTATGTAAGGCTTCAGAAACCTTACAGATGCCAGGGCCAGTAAATAGTCCAGGCTTTCAAAGTGCTTGTACAAGGCGGCTGCCGAACATCCGACTCTTTTTGCCAGATCACGTACGCGGATATTTTCAGCGCCTTTTTCCAGAATCATATTATAAGCTGCTTCAATCAGCATTTGTTTGGTGTTATTTTCCGAGTTCATTTTTTTACCTGCTGTAATCTATATTTGTAAATGGCAGAATGGTCAAACCGATTATGTGGTGAACATGTTTACCATATAGCTGAATCATAATCTATATTTGTAATTTTGTCAACAGGTATTTTATTGTAACAGTGCCGTCAGGTCTGCGCATTTACTGCGCCGACCGTGCATAAGATTAGTGGCACCTTTATCGTGTAAAAATATCTCTTTTCGGGGGAGTTGGAGATACATAGCTGTCCAAAGTCAAATACTGTCTGGCATATTGTTTTGGTGACATGCCGACGGTTTTTGTGAAAGTATGTATAAAATGATTGTTGCTGTTAAAACCGGCACGCTCACCGGCCAGCATAACAGAGAGACCCTGCCTGAGATATGATTTCGCCAGGGTGAGACGTCTCCTGATGATATAATCCGTAATGGTCATCCCTGTCAGATCCTTAAAGCGGTGGCTCAGATAATATTTACTCACATAGAAATTCTGCGCAAGCAGATCCAGGCTTATTTTTTCGGTTATATGTTCATTTATATAGTCAATCACAGGATAATAAGCAGAGATCTGTTCTTCACTTGGAACCTGTGTAAGCAGCGGAGTATCGTAGAGAAAGTTAATATAGACCAGCACTTCTGCCAGCAGTGTCCTGGCAAAGATGTCTTTGCCGAAGGCAGAGCAGTCTGAGGCAAGATAGTATTCAATCTTGTTGATCAGCTTCAGAAGATGGTCTATCTGGTCAATATTCAGCTTGTTCATATGGTTGAACTGGTTATGGTTCCTGAAACATTTCAGCAGGTCAAAATCTTCTGTGGAGATTCCTTCCACCTCTTCCTGATAAAAACGAATAGAATAATACTGATAGATCGAGCGTGGTTTCGGCACACTTCTGTGCAGGTCACTGCTGTTTAAAATGAAGATGCTGCCTCGGGAAATGGGGTATATTTTGTCACGGATATAGAAGCTTTCGCCTTCTGACATTATGAGCAGTATTTCCATCTGGTCATGAAAATGAAACGGACTTTCCTGCCAGATCTCTTTTGTAAAAAAGCGTATTTCCATATCTGTTTTTCCCCCCTTTTTTCCTGTTATGTACATTGTCTGCAGCTGTTCCGTCAGGTCTGTATATCTGCTGCACTGGCCGTATACGAGTGCTGTCATCATTACTTTTTGAAAAGTATATCCCAGGCCGTTTCTTTTGTCAATAGATGTCGAATCAGGGGAAGATGGCAAATAATACCAATGTAAAATCGCAAAATAACACATATTTTACCGCAAAAAAAGCAAGATTCAGGAATTACAGAAAATCGAAAGAAAGGGACTGTATGAATTTTGGCGCAGAAAAACAAGGTTTTTGGAATAGTACCGACAGAGGCAGAAAAACAGCAAATTTAATGTTCTAACAAAGCAAGTTATAAGAACATTTAAACAAGGCGATTCGGTATAATTGATGATAGTTAATAGAAATTTAAGATAACGAAGGAAGTATTTACTGATTTTTTGGCATGACCAGGAGGTGTGAAGTTGGAAAAACTATTGGAAGTGAATGATCTGAGGACCTATTTTTTCACCCCGGATAAGACGATACCGGCAGTAGACGGGGTGAGTTTTCATATCAACAAAGGTGAGACACTCTGCATTGTGGGGGAATCAGGAAGCGGCAAAAGCGTGACCTCTCTGTCCGTCATGCAGCTTGTGCCCACACCCCCTGGAAAGTATGTAAGCGGCCAGATTCTGTTTGAAGGGGAAGATATTCTGAAAAAGACAGAGAGCGAAATGTGCGGTATAAGAGGCAATATCATCTCCATGATCTATCAGGAACCCATGACTTCTTTGAACCCTGTCTTCTCCATTGGGGACCAGTTGATGGAAACACTGAGGATCCATCAGAAGCTGACCAAGAAGGAGGCCCAAAAAAAGGCGGTCCATATGCTGAGCCTGGTGGGTATCTCAGACCCGGAATCGCGTATGAGAGAGTATCCCCATCAACTGTCAGGCGGTATGCGGCAGAGGGTCATGATCGCCATGGGGCTGAGCTGTGAGCCGAAGCTGCTCATTGCGGATGAGCCGACTACAGCGCTGGATGTGACAATACAGGCCCAGATACTGGACCTGATGAAAAAGCTGAAGCAGGAGCTGGATATGACGATCCTTTTTATCACCCATGATCTGGGCGTCGTGGCTGAGATGGCACAGCGCGTCATCGTCATGTATGGGGGAAGAGTGGTGGAGGAGGCAGAGGTGAGGGAAATCTTTAAAAACCCACGGCATCCCTATACACTTGGCCTGTTAAAGTGTATTCCCAGAATGGACAGCAGGCAGAAGCTGGAGGTGATCAAAGGTATGGTTCCTTCACCGGACCAGTTTGCCAAGGGCTGCCGCTTCCATCCCAGATGTCCTTATGCAAAGGAATTATGTACCCGTGAAGAGCCTCCCCAGCAGATGATCGGGACAACAAGGGTAACATGTCATTTTCCGCTGCATACAGAGAAGGAGGGAGAACGCAATGGGAGACAGTGATAAGAAAATACCGCTGCTGGAAGTGAAAGATCTCGGGAAAGATTTTGTCAGTAAGGGAAGCAGGGGAAAGAAAACAGTACATGCCCTGAACGGCATCTCCTTTACTGTTTACCAGGGGGAAACCTTTGGACTGGTGGGAGAGAGCGGCTGCGGTAAGACCACAGCGGGAAGAGTGATCAACTGCCTGACAAAACCCACCCGGGGGCAGGTATTGTTTGAGGGAAAAGACTTATTCCAGATGTCCAAAACGGAGATGAAAAAGGCCAGAAGAGAGATTCAGATGATCTTTCAGGACCCCTTTGCATCCCTGGACCCCAGAATGACCATAGGAAAGATCATTGAGGAACCCCTGGTCATACACCGCATAGGATCCGGGAATGAGCGCAGGGAAAAAGTGAAGAAAATGCTGGAACGTGTAGGATTACAGCCGGATTACTACAATCGTTATCCACACGAATTTTCCGGAGGCCAGAGGCAGAGGATCGGTATTGCCAGAGCCTTGATCTTAAATCCGAAACTGGTCATATGTGATGAACCGGTATCAGCGCTGGACGTGTCTGTGCAGTCTCAGATTCTCAACCTTCTGGATGATCTGCAGAAAGAACTGGGGCTGACATATATCTTTATTGCCCACGGATTAAGCGTTGTAAAACATATATCGGACCGGGTAGGCGTTATGTATCTGGGAAAGATGGCAGAGGTGGTGAATGCGGAGCAGTTATTTGAAAAACCGGCGCATCCCTATACACAGGCTCTTCTGTCAGCGAACCCCATACCGGATCCGGATTTTGTAAAGCAGAGAATCATACTTGAGGGGGACATCCCTTCAGCATCCAACCCTCCGGCAGGATGTTACTTCCATACCAGATGCAGATATTGCAAACAGATCTGCAGGGAAAAAGAACCGCCGTATCGGCAGATAGGAGACAGGATCGTGGCATGTCACTTTCCGCTGGAATAGATGAAAGAGAGAACGGGAATTGAAAGATTGGTAAACTACCTTTTTACACATCAGGAGGCACTGCGGTCTGCCAAAGCAGAACAGGCAGCCAGAATGTGCATTTTAGATGAGATTGGGTGCGGGATTTACGGCAGCCGGACACAGGAGGGGGCCGGTATTATCAAGACTGCGGCAGAACTTGGAAACGGCGGGGAGATTCCCGTATGGGGAACAGGTGTCCTGCTCACAGAGGATATGGCGGCCATGGTAAACGGCGCGCTCTGCCATATCAGGGAACTGGATGATGTCCATTACGCCATCCTGCACACAGGTGCTGTATGCGTGCCCTCCGCTTTGGCAGTTGCACAGCGCTGTGGCTCCTCATGGGGACAATTGCTGTGGGCCGTCACTGCAGGTGTGGAGGTGTCTGTCAGAATCGCGGAAGGCATGGATTTTTTAGATCACAGGGAAAGAGGCTGGCACGGAACCGCCACATGCGGTGCATTCGGAGCAGCGGCAGCCGCCGGAGTTCTGCTGGGTCTGGATGAGCAGCAGATGGTAAACGCTCTGGGGATCGCGGGAAGCAGGACAGGGGGAAGCTGGGCTTTTGCCGCGGACGGGGCCATGACAAAACGCATACATCCCGGTCTGGCTGCACGTGACGGTATCGTGAGCGCCTGTCTTGCAAAAAATGGGATCACAGGGCCCCATCAGGTACTGGAAGCTGCAGACGGTGGCATCTACCGCATGATGAGCAGGCAGTATTGTCTGGATGTGCTGGATGCCGTAAAAGAGAGGGCGGCTATAGAGGAGGTGGAGTACAAGTGGTTTGCATCCTGCAAATCCGTACATTCCCCATATACGGCGGCCCATGAGATTTTTAAACGGCACGGATTCACAGATGCGGAGAAAATCCGGGACGTGCGGGCAGAGGTGAACCAGTCCGCCATTGAGATGGCAGGCGGCACCTACCGCCGGGATTCGGTTGTATCCGCCCAGATCAGTATCCCCTACGGTGTGGCACTTGGCCTGATGGGCTTTGAGGGGAAGGCAGCAGACTACTCGGAAGAGCGCCTGAGGGATGAAAAGATCCTTGCTGTTGCGAAAAAAGTCAGGGTAGAGGAAAGCGAGGATATGAATCGTCTGAGAAGAGAGGAAAAACGCAGTGCCGCTAAAGTTACGGTTCAATGGAAGGATGGCAGCACAGATACAGAGACAGTAACAGCACCGAAGGGCTCCATGTTTAATCCTTTGTCAAAAGAAGATATCACGGGAAAGTTCATGGATCTGGCAGGCGGCATTATGGGAGAAGAGACTGCACGGGAAATCGCCTGCATAGCTTTAAAAAGCAATGCTTCGGATAGTGTTATGGAAATCACAGAAATCTTAAAAAGGAAAAAGTAGGAGGAGAAATGGAGAACAAGGAGAAAAAGGGAGGATTTTTTGAACAGATACAGGGGAATATCAATCCGGTAGTTCTGGAATATTACTACGGGCCGAAAATGAAGGAATCCGATACATCCTTTCCCTACCTGGTCCGTGTCATGAAAGCCCATGTCATCATGCTGAAAGAACAGGGCATTATCCCGGAAGAGGCAGCGCGCAGACTGCTTTCAGTCATGGAGGGATGGGGGGAACGGATTCCGACGCTTGACCCGTCCCTGGAGGATTTATATATCAATCTGGAACATCTGATCACGGTGGAGGCCGGGGAAGATATATGCAGTTATCTGCCGGTTGCCAGAAGCCGTAATGACGTGGAGGCTGCCATGTGGCGGATTGAGCTGCGGGAAAAACTGCTGAATTTGGCGGATGCCCTCCTGGAACATGTGGAGGTGCTGCACAGGCGTGCGGAGGAAACCGTGGACTATATTTTCCCGGGCTATACATATGGGCAGCAGGCACAGCCTGTCAACATGGGTTTCTATCTCTCAGGCATCGCGGCTCCTCTTCTGCGGGACGCAGAGAGAATCCTGCAGTGCATTGAACGGTTTAACAAAAACCCTCTGGGAGCGGCTGCCATGTCCGGAACAGAATACAACATAGACAGGGAACGGACAGAAGAGCTGTTGGGATTTGAGGGGGTTTGGGAACACACCGGGGATGCAGTGGCCAGCGCTGATTATATGATGGAGGCTGCCGGCATCGGAATATCTGTTCTGGTCACTCTGGCAAGACTGGCGGAGGATATTATCAACTGGTGTTCAAATGAAGCGGGTTTTGCGGACCTGTCAGATGACCTGATCGATTCAAGCAGTATTATGCCGCAGAAGCGCAATCCTGTCATTTGTGCAACGGTGCGTTCTCAGGCAAGGCTGCTGTCAGGAAGATACGCAGGAATATGTTCTGCATGCTCCGTGGAATTTCAGGCCAGCCGTGACATGACGGCAGCATGGTCTGATGTACTGGAATGTGTGGAGACTGCAAAAGGTATGTGCCGGATCAGCGCAGAATATGTAAAATCCCTGAAATTCAATAAAGAAGTTATGGAAGAAATCCTGTATAAGGGATTCTCCAATGCTACAGAGCTGGCGGACAGCCTGGTGCTGGAAGGAAAACTGTCCTTCAGACAGGCACACAGAGTGGTGGGAGGAGCAGTCAGCGAGCTTTTCCGTGCGGGAAAGGGTCAGGATGACCTGACCTGGGAGCTGCTGGATGGCTGGTGCCGTGAAATATGCAAAAAGGGCCTTCCGTTATCAGAAGAACAGGTGGACAAGGCAAAGAATTTCAGGATCGCTGTGGAGAGAAGGGACTGTCAGGGCGCGGCAGCTCCATCTCAGGTATACAGAATGCTCAGGCTGCAAAAGGAACAGAGCGGTTCTGTAAAGAGGGCTGCAGAGAGAAAAAGAAGTGTATGGAACCATGCAGAAGAAATGATGCACAAGTGTGTGCAGGCAGTTATCTCAGATGAAAGGCCGTAAAGGCCGGGGAGGGTTTAGCAGATGAAGAGAAGAATGTGCTCCATGATTTTAACCGGTATTTTAGTATTTGCATTATCAGCCTGCGGAGGCGATTCCGGAAATAAGAAAGAGACGGATCAGGAACAGAAGCAGGAGGAAAAAACAGAACAGTCTGATGACAGCCAGACCGCGCAAGTGGCGGATGAGCTTATTGTACTGACAGGAAGTGACGCGTCTACCTTTGATCCTCACTTCTGCACAGACTCTGCAACAGAAATATTCAATAAGAATATCTTCAATAACCTGGTACGCTTCAATGAAGATATGGAGATAGAGCCGGATCTGGCGAAGGAATGGTCCATATCGGAGGACCAGCTGACCTGGACCTTTAAGCTGGAGGAAGGGGTCAAATTCCACGATGGTACGGATTTCAACGCAGAGGCTGTTAAGACTTCCTTTGAGAGAGTGCTGGATGAGAACCTGGGTTCCCCGAGAAGGTCTGTGCTGGCAGCGATCACCAAGATTGAAGCTGTGGATGAGCATACAGTCAATATTTCAACAGACGTGCCCTGCGGCGCTTTGCTGCAGCAGTTATGCCACCCGGTCGCAGCGATCATCAGTCCGAAATCCCTGGAGGATTACGGGGAGGAGATCTCCACACATCCGGTTGGAACCGGTGCTTTTAAATTCGTGGAATGGAAGACAGGAGAAGAACTTGTTCTGGAGAGAAATCCGGAGTATTTTAAAGGGGCTCCCGCTGTGGAAAAGGTATATTTCAGAGTAGTTCCCGAGGATGCCACAAGAGCGCTGCTGCTCCAGTCAGGACAGGCAGATGTGGCGCTGAGGCTTCCCGTGACAGAGACCGACAGACTGGAAAGCGACCCGAATGTAACGATCCAGAAGGGCGACACAGTCATGACCATGTACGTTGCCCTGAATAACAGCAAAGGCGTACTCCAGGATGAAAAAGTACGCCAGGCAATGAATTACGCGGTGGACAAGGATGTGATCGTAAATGATATCCTGGGAGGCATGGCCACGGTTTCAGACTCTCCCATCTCTCCATATACCTGGGGATACAATTCCAGTATGAAATACGAGTGTGACGTGGAAAAAGCAAAAGAGCTTCTGGCAGAAGCAGGATATCCGGATGGTATAGAGCTTGAGCTGTGGACACCGGTGGGCCGCTATCTTATGGATACACAGGTGAGTGAGAACCTGCAGGCACAGTGGGAGAAAGCCGGAATTCACGTGAATATCCGTCAGTGGGAATTCCAGGCATTGATGTCAGAGGTAAAGAACGGAGGATTTGACATGGTTCTTCTGGGATGGAGTCCATCTACAGGAGATGCTGACCAGGGGTTATATCCGGTATTCCACTCCTCCCAGTTCCCGCCGAACTCCAACAGGGCGTTCTATAATAATCCGGATGTGGATGCGCTTCTGGATTCCGCTAAGACGGAGGTAGACGAAAATGCCCGCAAGGATATGTATGCAGAGGCAGAGAAGACCATCATGGAAGATGCAGCATGGACCTTCCTGTATTATCCGAAACAGGCACTGTCCTACCGCAGCAATGTCTCCGGCATTGAGATGCTGCCGACAGAACATATCATGCTTGAAAAGGTTACAAAGCAGTAAGAATACAGAGTAATAGATGAGACCACCGGCCTGCTGTTTTGGCAGGCCATAAGGCCAAGGAGGCGGTTGTTTGCTGAAATATATAATAAAGAAAATCATTTTTACATGCATTGTATTGGTGGGGGCTGCCACGTGCGCCTTTCTGCTCCTCCATGCGATTCCGGGAGATACGGCGGAGG
This sequence comes from Blautia caccae, assembly GCF_040095955.1. NCBI lineage: Bacteria > Bacillati > Bacillota > Clostridia > Lachnospirales > Lachnospiraceae > Blautia > Blautia caccae. Next base: position 13,347 of record NZ_JBBMFP010000033.1, read on the forward strand.
CGCTGGCAGGACCGCAGGCAACCGTGGAGGATGTGGATAATCTGCGCCGTGCCATGGAGCTGGACCAGCCGCTGGGAAAGCAATATATCAGTTATATGGGAAACCTGCTCCACGGTGATCTGGGATACTCATACAGGACCAATAAGCCGGTTATGGATATTTTAAAGTCCGCATGGCCGGCAACCCTGCAGCTTGCGGTATGCAGCATGATCGTGGCAGTGCTTTTGGGGGTTCCCATCGGTATCTTCGCGGCCATTCACAGGGGAAAGGCAGGAGATACCATTGCAATGATAGCTGCCTTTTTAGGAGTGTCCATGCCCTCTTTCTGGCTGGCACTGTTGCTGATCATAGAGTTTTCAGTCAATCATAACTGGTTTCCTTTCTATGGAAGGGAAGGGATCTCCAGCTTTGTTCTGCCTTCCCTGACTCTTGGTCTGGGAGTGGCTGCCAATATAGCCAGGCTTACCAGGACAAGCATGCTGGAGGTTCTGGGACAGGACTACATAAGGACAGCCAAAGGAAAAGGTGTAAAAAGCGGGAAAATCATATGGGTGCACGCGCTGAGGAACGCGGCGGTTCCGGTGGTCACCATCATCGGCCTTCAGTTCGGAGTGCTGCTGGGAGGTCAGGTGGTGACAGAGACTGTATTTTCCTGGCCGGGTATCGGCAGAATGATCGTGGATGCGCTGAATACCAGAGACCTGCAGATCGTGCAGGGTGGTATTTTGATTCTTGCGGCTACGTTTACTATTATTAATCTGATCACGGATTTGGTATATGCACTGCTGGATCCCCGGATCAGGTATTCATAGAAGGGAGGGAAGGATGTGAGTACATTTCGTAAGATCATGAGAAACCCCAGCGCGGTTGTGGGGCTGTGTATTCTTCTGCTCCTGGTGGTTGTGAGTATAGCAGGACCTTTTCTGGTGGAATCGCCTTATGAACAGAATACCGCGGTGAAGCTTATGCCGCCTTCCGCGGAGCACTGGTTTGGTACGGATGATTTTGGCCGTGATGTGTTCAGCAGGATTGTCACAGGGGCGCACTATTCCCTTCTGGCAGGTTTTATTTCCGTGATCCTGGGACTTACAGGGGGGCTTCTTCTGGGGGCTTTTGCCGGATTTTACGGCGGGCTGTTGGATCAGATTCTAATGACTGTCTGTGATATTCTGCTGGCGTTTCCCAGTGTTCTGCTGGCAATGGCCATTGTAATGGTGATGGAACCGGGAATCTATACTCCAATGGTGGCAGTGGGTATCAGCTCCATACCGGTGTTCGCACGCCTTGTGAGGGCACAGTTCATGTCACTTCGGGAGAGCTGTTTTGTGGAAGCCGTTCGCTCTGCGGGGGCAGGGGATCTGCGTATTATTTTCCGGCATCTGCTGCCGAATTCCATTGGTCCCATTATCATTCAGGCCACGCTGAGGATCGGTTCTTCTATTCTGCTGGCAGCTACCCTGAGCTTTCTGGGACTGGGAGCACAGCCGCCTACACCTGAGTGGGGAGCCATGTTAAGCGCTGCCAGAAATTATGTGTGGACCGCATCTTATCTGGCATTGATCCCCGGTATAGCGATCACCATAACCGTAGTCGCGGTGAATTTGATCGGGGACGCGCTCCGTGATTACCTGGACCCCAGAACCAGAAATATGTAGATGTTGTCGGGAGGATAAATATGGCGAAAAAAGTACAGATCACACTGACAGCAAATGAGGGAAAGCGTCTGATCGCAAAAGCGGCAGGCAGAATGCCTGAGATACAAAATCGTCTGAAAAATCATAAGATTCTTCTGTGCGGCGGAACTACCGTGTCGGCTCTCTCAGAGGAGCTGGGTTTTGGGCCTCTGCGCATTTCCGGCAGAATTGATGCCAGCGGTACCAGGACAGCCCTGAAGAAGGCCAAAGCGCCGCATAATCTGCTGCTGGACCATGGAAAAGGACAGAATGTGGACAGCAGTATCCAGAAGGTGGCAGAGTCCCTGAATGATAAAGACCTGGTAGTTGTGGGGGCCAATGCCATTGACCCTATGGGAAGGGCAGCGCTGGCTTTTGCGGCACTGGGGGGAGGCAGCAGGGGATATGCCCTTCACAGTGCATATATGCAGGGCGTTCCCATGCTGATCCTGGCGGGCATCAACAAACTGATCCCGGATCTGGGGGCAGCCCAGGCTCACAGCGGCAGAGCAGGTATTGATCTGTCCATGGGGGCTGCCATCGGATTATACAATCTGTTCGGCCCTGTCATCACGGAGCTGAAAGCATTTGAGATTCTCTTCGGCGTGGAAGCTGTGGTGATAGCGGGAAGCGGCTTCGGGACCGGCGACGGAACCAGGACATTTGTCCTGCGCGGGGAGGAGGCATCTATCCAGCAGGCATGGGAGCTGTGCCTCGGCCTGAAGGGGGCAGGGGTGTCAGCCTGCGAGGACAGCCTGTTTACCTGTGTGGGAGGATGCAGACACTGCCAGCGTCACGTTGGCTGCTATTATAAAGAACTGGCCCAGGGCGAAGACTGAACCCCGGGATGGGGTTCGCAGATTCAGAATGAGAGTCTGCAGCCGGCAGAAAACCTGCCGTCTGCGGGCTTTTTTTGGTTGAAAAAACCTTGCTCTCAAAACCCCGGGGGCGGCTTGCGGGCCATTTTTCCCTCTGTTATACTCCATTCAAGACAGACCGGAAGCGGGATATCTTCCGGGATGAGAAAAAGTAAATGTGCAGACTACTGAATAGCTGCAGTGCGAAACAGAAAAAGGAGCAGAACACATGAAGAGAAAGATTGCGGCAGTCCTCTGCTGTCTGGCCATGACTATGACCTTGCTGGCAGGATGCGGGAGCGGAGGGGATTCCGGTACGAATTCCGCCAAGGAGACGGAACAGAAGAGCGATGAGACAGAACAGAAAAGTGAGGAGACGTCAGCGAAGGCAGATGCGTCTGCAAAAGATGAGGTGACCATTGGCTTTTCCAATGACGCGGACAGCTGGGACCCCTGCACCGGGTTCGGCTACACCGGTTCCCCCCTGTATTCCTCACTTGTGAGAGTAAACGGGGATGACAAGCTGGAAAATGACCTGGCCACAGAGTACAGTGTCAGTGAAGACGCTTTGACCTGGACCTTTAAGATCAGAAACGACGTGGTATTTTCAGACAAAGAGCCGTTAAAGGCATCGGATGTGGCGTTTACCTTCAACACCACAAAGGAAAAGGCAACCTACATGGATCTTACCATGCTGGAGAGCTGTACAGCAGCGGATGACACCACAGTGGAGTTCAAACTGAACAAGCCCTGCGTGACCTTCATCTATACAGTTGCCCAGATTGGAATTGTCCCCGAGAAATCCTACAGCGACAAGTTCGGCCTGTCCGCAGAGGAGACCATTGGCTCCGGTCCGTACAAGCTGACACAGTGGGACAAAGGACAGCAGTTCATCCTGGAGGCCAATGAAAATTACTACGGAGAACAGCCTGCCATCAAAAAGGCAGTGTTCCTGGTACAGGAGGAGGACGCCAGATTTGTCTCCGCAAAAGCAGGGGATGTGGATATTGCCCTGACATCCGCCACGATTGCGACCAATGAGATAGATGGTATGCATGTGGAGGAAGTGGAGTCTGTAGACAACCGCGGAATCACCCTTCCCACCGTGCCGGATGAGGGAAAGACAACCGAGGACGGCTACAAGATCGGAAACAACATCACTTCAGATGTGAATGTGAGAAAAGCCCTGTGTTACGGCATTGACCGGGAGAGGATCATGGAAGAGGCTCTGAACGGATTTGCGAAGCCGGCCTATACAGAGTGTGACGGCATGCCCTGGTGGAATGAGGAAACGGTCATTGAGACAGATGTGGACCACGCAAAACAGCTTCTGGATGAAGCGGGCTGGAAAGACGAGGACGGCGATGGGATCAGGGAGAAAGACGGCACAAAGCTGGCCTTTAACCTGATGTATTTTGCGGGGGATTCCATGCGGCAGGCAGTTGCCATGTCAGTGGCAAACCAGGCAAAGGAAAACATGGGATTTGACATTACGGTGGAGGGCGTCAGCGCAGACGACACCGTAAAGAGGATGTTCTCAGAACCCATGATAATGGGCTGGGGTTCAGACAGTCCCATGACTTCCTATATGCTGTACCACAGCAGCAATGCAGGTAAGACGGACTTCTATAATCCGGAATTCTATACCAGCGAAAAAACAGACGAATATCTTGACAAGGCCATGAATTCCCTCAGCATAGAGGAGTCTTACCAGTGGTGGCAGAAAGCACAGTGGGATGGGGAGACCGGTACTTCCATGAGAGGGGAAGCGCCCTGGGCATTCTATGTGAACATGTCCCATCTCTACTATGTGAAGGACGGATTGGACATCGGAAAACAGAGAATCCATGCGCACGGTGCTGCGTGGCCTCTGGTTGCCAACCTTGCAGAGTGGACCTGGAAATAAATAAAAGCAGGAGAAGCTGCTCCGGACGTAAATCGGCAGGAATGATTTTACGTTCGGGGCTGTTCGTGTCCTGGAGCGTGTTTGAAAATTCATTCCGACAATCTACACGCTCCGGTATGTTTTTTACAAGAGAAAATGAAATGGAGAGACAGAATGAAAAACAAGTATTATCTGAAATTGACGGGGAAATATCTGCTCCGCATGGTAACACTTCTCATAGCGGTCAGCACCATAAGCTTTCTTCTGGTCAGCATGTCTCCGGTGGACCCGGTGCAGCAGTATGTGGGGGCTGTGCCGAATGTGAGTATGGAACAGAGAGCTAAGATAGCGGAATACTGGGGGCTGAGTGATCCGCCGGTAGAACGTTTTTTCGCCTGGGGCAGGTCTGTTCTGCAGGGGGATTTCGGTGTGTCTCTGATCTACAGAAGACCTGTGCTGGATATCATCAAAGAAAAATTTGTCACCTCCCTGGCGCTCATGGCGGCGGCCTGGCTGTTCTCGGGAATCATCGGGTTCACGGTGGGATGTGTGATGGGGGCCTTTCACGGGAAAGGGCCGGATAAGGTCTTAAAGAAGGCCTGTCTCATCATGTGCTCTATTCCCACCTTCTGGATCGGAATCGTATTCCTCATGGTATTTTCCGTGAAGCTGGGCTGGTTTCCCATGGGCATGAGCGTGCCGAAAGGCGTTCCCACGGACCAGGTGACCATACTTCAGAGAATCCACCACCTGATCCTGCCCGCCCTTACACTGAGTTTTTTGTCTTTTGCCAATGTGGCGCTTCACACCAGAGAGAAACTGGTGGACGTGCTGGAAAGTGAGTATGTGATGTTCGCAAAGGCCAGGGGCGAATCCAAGTGGAGTATCCTGAAAAGGCATGGACTGCGCAACATTATGCTGCCGGCCGTGACCATGCAGTTCGGCTCTTTCAGTGAGCTCTTCGGCGGCTCCGTGCTGGCGGAGAATGTGTTTTCCTATCCCGGCCTGGGCGCTGCGGCTTCCGCGGCAGGTATGGGTTCTGACGTGCCGCTGCTCTTGGGGATCACCCTGTTCTCAGCGCTCTTTGTCTTCGTGGGAAATATGCTGGCAAATATCATATACGGGGTCGTGGACCCGCAGATAAGGGAGGGATACAGAAATGAGTGATATGACTGCAGCAGTATCCGGTGCACAGGGAAGAAGGATTTTCGTGAACCGGAGAACAAAGACTATTATATTTGCGGCCCTGATCTTTTTCGTGATCCTGGGCGTATATCTGTCGGGGGCCCTATTGAGTGATGACCTGATTCAGGCGGATTTTTCAAAAAAAGCGCTGAAACCCTCCCTGGAGCATCCTTTCGGCACAGACCTTTTGGGAAGGGATATGCTGGTGCGCACGGTAAAAGGGCTTTCGGTCAGCATTTCCGTGGGTATGATCGCCTCAAGCGTGAGTGCCGTGATCGCTCTGTTCGTGGGCGTTGCGGCAGCGACGGGGCGTTCCTGGCTAGATCATTTTATCAACTGGGTCATAGACCTGGTCATGGGAATCCCCCACACCGTGCTTCTGATTCTCATCTCCTTTGCCTGTGGAAAAGGGTTAAAAGGGGTGCTGATCGGCGTGGCGGTCACTCACTGGACAGGGCTTGCCCGAATCATAAGAAGTGAGGTGCTCCAGATTCGTTCTCAGCAGTATATAGGCGTTTCAAAGAAGCTGGGACATTCCAGCTGGTGGATCACCGTACATCACATTCTGCCCCATATGGTGCCGCAGTTTATCATCGGTCTGATCCTTCTCTTTCCCCATGCCATTATGCATGAGTCCGGCCTTACCTTCCTGGGATTCGGCCTCTCGCCGGAGCAGCCCGCCATTGGTATCATCCTGTCGGAATCCATGAAATACCTGTCATCCGGCATGTGGTGGCTGGCATTTTTCCCGGGCCTAATGCTTGTGGTCATTGTACTGCTTTTTGACCGTCTGGGTGAAAATATGAAGAAAATCTTAGACCCGTACAGCGCACATGAATAGGAGTAGAACATGAAAAAAGAACGAATGGAAAATGCGCCTCTGCTGAAAGTGGAAGACCTGTCCGTATCCTTCCACATGTATGACAAGGGGCTGGAACAATATGATCTGAAAGTAATATCCAACCTGAGCCTGGATGTGAAACCGGGGGAGATCGTGGCAATCGCAGGCTCCAGCGGCTCCGGGAAAAGCCTTCTGGCTCATGCTGTCATGGGAATCCTGCCAGAGAATGCCAGGCTCACAGGCAGTATCACATACAAGGGCGAGATCCTTGACCAGAAGAAAAAGGAGGCTTTCAGAGGTACCCGGATCGCCCTGGTGCCCCAGTCCATCGCCTATCTGGATCCCCTTATGAAAGTGGGAAAACAGGTGACGGGAGGCGACCGGGGAAAAGAGGCAGAAATTTCCCAAAGGGAGATTTTTAAGAGATTCCATCTGGATGAAAAAATAGAAAAATATTATCCCTTCCAGCTTTCAGGCGGCATGGCCCGCAGGGTTCTGGTGTCAACGGCTGTCATAAGCGACGCCTCTCTGATCATCGCAGACGAACCCACACCGGGCCTGGATCTGGAAATGGCTCTGGAAGCGCTTAAAGTATTCCGCGAGCTTGCGGACGAGGGAAAGGCAGTGGTGCTCATCACCCATGACATTGACCTGGCCTTTCATATTGCTGACCGGATCGCCGTATTTTATGCCGGAACCACAGTGGAGATGGCAAGGGCGGAAGATTTTCTGGAGGGTGCGGGAAAGCTGCGCCATCCATACTCCAAAGCACTGTGGCAGGCACTTCCCCAGAACGGCTTCAGACCCATTCCGGGATTTCAGCCATATGCCAGGTATCTGCCAAAGGGATGTCTCTTTTCTCCAAGATGTCCCCATAAGACAAAAGAGTGTGAAAATGATATTCCCATGAGCGAGATCAGGGGAGGATATGTGAGGTGTATACATGCGACTTGAAGCGAGAAATTTAGGGTTTTGCTACGCAGGCGGGCCGTGGATTTTGAAAGACGTGAACTTTTCCATGGAGGAAGGGGAACGGGTGGGCCTGGTGGGGCCAAGCGGCTACGGAAAAAGCACATTGGTAAAACTTTTGGCGGGATATCTGGAACCCTGTGAGGGGGAAATCCTGCTGGATGGAAAACCCATGAAAAAGAAAGGCGTCTGCCCGGTGCAGCTTATCTACCAGCACCCGGAGAAGGCGATCAATCCCCGCTGGAAGATGAAGAAGGTCCTGGAGGAGTCAGGCATGTACCGGGAGGAAGTGCTGGAGGCCCTGGGGATTGAGGAGGAATGGCTGGAGCGGTATCCGAGGGAGCTTTCCGGGGGAGAACTGCAGCGCTTCTGCGTGGCGCGCTCCCTGTTCGAGGGGACACATTTTCTGCTGGCTGACGAGATGAGCACCATGCTGGATGTGATCACGCAGGCGCAGATCTGGAATCTCATGCTGCGTGAGGTGGAAAAGAGAAAAATAGGTCTGCTGGCAGTCACACACAACATGGCCCTGGCAGACTGTGTGTGTACCAGGACCATCAATCTGGCTCAGGTGAATCACATAAAATGTGCGGAGGAAAGCGGGTGTAAAAATGGATGTGAATATGGTACTGTTTGATGATTTTGAGTGTATGGATATCTTCGGGCCTGCAGAGATACTGGGGAAACTGCAGAAATATTTCCACATCCGTTATCTCTCCGTGTCAGGGGATGTGATAAACAGCGTGCAGGGGGCCAAGATATGGACGGATTTCCTGATCCCGGAGGAGGTGGAAGGCATTCTTCTGATCCCGGGAGGAAAAGGGGCGCGGCGCCTTCTGTGGCAGGATGAGCGCACTCTGAATCTGGTGAAGCAGGCGGCAGAGAATGCAGATACCTGTATGATGGTGGGCAGCGGCTCCGCGATCCTGGCACAGACAGGGCTTCTGTACAGGCGGAAGCTGGCGGACTGTCCCCTTGACAAGAACTGGAACAGGATGTTTACAGCGGGTATTGAGAGAATCGAGGGGGCCAGGGTGGTGGCAGACGGAAAATACTACTCCTGCAGCAGTACAGCTGCAGGGCTGGATATGACACTCTGGATGGTGGCAGACCAGATCGACATTGACGTGGCAGCAGAGGCAGCCCGGCAGATGGGATATCCCTGGGACTCTGCCGGCGGGGAGGAGATCTATTGCTGACAGGGCGCAAAGGGAGTGAGAAAGGAACTGTGCGATGAGAGAAGAGAAAAAAGACACAGGTACGAAGTATGATAAAAGCATGGTAAACCGTCTTGCCAGGGCTACCGGTCATCTGAAGTCCATACGCGGTATGGTGGAGGAGGGGCGCGACTGCAGTGAAGTCCTGATCCAGCTTGCGGCTGTGCGCTCCGCAGTCAACGGTGCGGGGAAGGAAGTGCTGAAACAGTACATGGATGAGTGTATTGAGGAAGCTCTGGAAAAGGGAGACACGGAGAGTCTGAAACGCCTGAACAAGGCTCTGGATTCTTTCCTGAAATAAGATTTTGCAAGGAACCCCGGGATGGGGAAATCAGGCAGGGAAAAAACACTGCGGACACAGCAGAAAGCCCTTATTTGGCGGGGAAAAAAGAGTGAAACTTTTTCTCTTTTATAACCCAGGGGGCGGCTTGCGGGAAGGGGCCGGGTGTTGTATGATGATATCACGGTTAATCTTCCTCCGATCGATGACCGTAAAAATTACAGTATTGGCTGGCGTGCCGTCCCTCCGCTTATAAAACGGTACAGAAAAGCCTGATTTGAATTCACAGACACTCCAAGTTCAAAAAGCCGCATCCTATGACGGGATGCGGCTTTTTGCGTATCCTTTGTAAACATATGCTTGTAATGTGTGGTCGGAGATGGTAATATTTTAGTAAGGTACAATAATGAACAGGGTTCTTATATACGGAACAAACGGCACCTATATAAAAATCAGGAGGGCGAACCGCTATGAGTGAAGAGAGAGAGATCAAGGTAAAAAGCCTGCAGAAGGCTTTGGAGATTCTGGGATGTTTCGTGGAAAAACAACCTCTGGGTGTGACGGAGATCAGTGAGAAGCTGGGATTATACAAGAGCAACGTGCATAATATTTTAATGACCTTCAAGGCTATGGATTATCTGGAACAGGACCCGGAGACCGGGAAGTTCAGGCTGGGAACCGCAGTGTTTACCCTCAGCCGTGCGCTGAAGGAGAGCCTTACCATTTCCAAGGTAGTGCTGCCCTATATGCATCAGATCGCAAAAGAGGCGGGAGAGCTGGTATATCTTGCCATTCCCCATGAAGATGAGGTGGTCTATCTGGAGGCAGTCTATCCGGAAGGCCAGATGCTGCCCGGCAGGTCGGTCACAGGGGAGCGCTCAAAAATGTACTGCACCAGTGTGGGCAAGGTCATCCTTTCCCAGATGACGGATGAGGAAGTGGAGGAGATCCTGAGCCGCGAGAAGAAGGCATTCACAGACTATACCATTACAGACAAGGAGAAGCTGTGGGAGGAAGTCAGGAATGCCAGGAGAGACGGCTATGCTATGGACAACATGGAGAATACCTTCGGCGTCAAATGTGTGGGAGTTCCTCTGCTGAATCACCTGGGCAAAGTGGAGGGCGCCATGAGTATCAGCACCCCTTCCCTTCGCATGGATGATGAGAAGCGGGATATTTTCGTACAGATCCTCAAACGATATGCAAATGATATTCAAAAACGTCTATAGAAAATAAAAGATCAAATTTGGATAATTTGCACAAAAAGGAAAAAGATTCCCATAAGATATTGAAAAATTAAACAAGGTGTGATATGCTCATAACATCAAAAAAGAACGAAGTTCTTACATACAGAACAGAAAGAAAAAGAATTCAGAATGGTTACTCGGCAAAATGCCGAGTAAAAAAATAAAACCAATGAAGAACAGGGTTCTGTAATAGAGAACAATTTAAAAATGGGAGGATTTTTACAATGGCAAACAAACCGTATTTAGTAGTGGAATGGAACGACACAGAGACAGATGCAAAGGGATGGATGTGTGCATACAACTTCGTAAATCATTACTGCGGAGGCGGAACAAGAATGCACCCCACCGTTACCAAGGAGGAAGTGGTCCGCCTTGCAACAACCATGGGATACAAATACAAAGCATGTGAGTCCCTCACAACAGGCGGATGTAAAGCAGGTATCGCCTATGACTACAAAGCTCCGGATGCCCTGGATGTTCTGAGGCGTTTCCTGACAGCCACCGCTCCGGTTATCAACGCAGGTGTTTCCATCGGCGGAGATTTAGGGGTGGACTACTCCGACGTTTTAAGGATTTTAGATGACCTGGGAATCGGTATTCCGCAGACAAAGGCCATGAAGGAAGATCCGGATATCCATCAGGGTATTGTAAACCATGACAGAGCGGAAAAAGAACTGACATATGACGGCTTCAAAATGTATGACATGATCACAGGCTACGGTGTTGCGGCCGCAGCGGATGAAGCGTGGAAGATGAAGGGTGGAAAAGAAGGCGCTACCGTTGTGATCCAGGGCTTCGGATGTGTAGGAGCAAGCTGTGTGAACTCCCTGAACGACATGGGCTACAAGGTGATCGGAATCGCTGACGTAAATGGACTTGTTTACTGCAAGGACGGCCTGGACATTCCTAAACTGGTGGCAACCAGACTTCCGAAGGGCGAATTAAATAAAGAAGCTTTCCAGGACAACTATGAAATTTATCCAAACAGCCAGTGGCTGGAAAAAGAATGTGATATCCTAATTCCCGCAGCCCTGGAAGATGTTATCAATAAAGACAATGCTGACAAGATCAAAGCATCCCTGTTAGTGGAGGCAGCCAATATCCCCACCACACCGGAAGCAGACGAGATCCTCCGCAAAAAAGGTGTAGACGTAGCTGTTGACTTTATTACAAATATGGGCGGCATCCGTATCTACGAAGCAATTATCTTCCGCATTGTAAAGATTGAAGACATGAACGATGAGGATGCGGCAGCAGCAATCGTAAAAGATACCGTAGACTTGATCCGCAAACAGACACGCCGGGTATTTGAGGAGTCCAAAAAGACAGGTGAATTCACCCGTGACGTAGCCAGAAGGCTGTTCACACCGGACAAATCCGACACTCCGGATATGTAATCCGTTATTCTGCTAGATAGGGTGGGGATGCGAAAAAAGCATCCCCATTCTATGCATATGGAGGTTTTTTATGAATTCAAAAGTGAGAAAATATCTTACGGTCATAACCCTTGGCCTGGCAGGAGGTTCCATCTATTTTCTGCCCTACGTGAAATACATTTTTTATGACGCACAGCTTGCAGCCATGCATATGAGCAACACCCAGTCCGGCCTGTTGCTCACCATGTACACCGTGGGAAATATGATCCTCTACATACCGGGCGGCATCATTGCAGATAAAGTGTCACCGAAAAAAGCACTGATCATATCTTTGCTCAGCACATCAGCTCTGGCTTTCCTGTACGCATTTACCATGGACTTTAAGATCGCCATGTTCATCTGGATGGGGCTCTCCTTCAGTACGGCATTTGTATTCTGGTCCGCGCTCATGAAAGCAGTCCGCATCATCGGAACAGAGGAAGAACAGGGATTCATGTACGGTCTTTATTATGCCTGCAACGGAATTACAGCAGCCCTGACCAATACGCTGGCGCTGAACATTTACAAGACAGCAGGCGGAAATATGGAACAGGGATTTTTCCGAGCCGTTCTGGCAGGCGGCTCCGTTGCTATTATCGCAGCCATTCTGCTGTTCTTCCTTATGCAGGGCAGTGACAAAAAGGATGAAAAAGTTGATGACGGGGAACCAAAATTCAACATGGGTGATGTGGGAAAACTGCTGAAAAACCCCGTTGTCTGGATCGTCTCCTTTACTATTTTCTGCGGATATGGTTTTTACACCAGTATATCCTATTTCAATCCGTATCTGACCGAGGTGATAGGTGTATCTCCGGAGAGTTCAGGATTTATCTCCATTGTCCGCAACTACCTGCTTCTGCTGCTGGCTCCTGTGGGCGGCATCATTGCAGATAAAGTATTTAAATCCACCTGTAAATGGCTCTCCACGGCATTTGTCATACTGGCAGTTCTTTTCGGGGCAGTTCTCATTCTGCCTTCCGGTATCAGTCCCATGGCAGCCAGCCTTTACACACTGATTCCGGGGGCATTCGCCATGATGATGTACGGCGTTGTATTTTCCACGGTCAGTGAGGCGGGAATCCCCAGAGCTATGACGGGAACCGTGATCGGTATTGCATCCATCATCGGCTATCTGCCGGATTCCATCTACTCTGTGCTCTTTGGAAAGTGGCTGGATGCCTTCGGCGGCTCAGGGTACAATTTTATTTTTGGTTTTCTTGCAGTTTCAGGTCTGGTGGGAGCCACACTGGCAATGTTGATTTACAGGCACGGTAAGAAAGCAAAACAGGGAGCAATCTCCTGAAGTATTTATAGAAAGGAAAATGAAATTATGGGAAAAGAAAAAGTTTACACCAATCCCGTCCGCTGCAAAGGCTGCGGGTATTGTATCAACGCATGTCCTCAGGAGGCCATAAAGGAATCCGGCCATGTAAACGCCAAGGGATACAATACGGTTGAAGTGAATGCAGAGAAATGTGTGGTATGCGGTATGTGTTACCGCGTATGCCCGGATTATGTGTTTGAAATACGATGAGGGAGGTTCATTATGGGAAAAGTATTATTTAAAGGAAATGAGGCTCTGGCGGAGGCCGCTCTGGCAGCCGGATGCCGCTTCTACAGCGGATATCCGATCACTCCGCAGACAGAGATTCTGGAATATCTCTCCTGGAGAATGGAAGATGTGGGCGGGGTGTTCATCCAGGCAGAGTCTGAACTGGCAGGCGTCAACATGGTACTGGGAGCATCCGCAGCAGGTGCAAGGGCACTGACCACATCCGCAGGCCCCGGATTTTCACTGAAACAGGAAGGAATCTCCTACCTGGTGGCAGCAGACCTTCCGGCAGTTATCGTGGATGTTATGCGTATCGGCACAGGTCTTGGCGACATTGCTCAGGGTCAGGGGGACTACTGGCAGCTCACAAGAGGCGGCGGCCACGGGGATTACCACACACTGGTACTGGCACCGGCTTCTGTTCAGGAGAACGCGGACCTTATGGTGGAAGCCTTTGATCTGGCTGAAAAATACCGCCATCCGGTTCTCATCGCCTCCGACGCGGCCATCGGCCAGATGATTGAGGCTGTGGAGATTCCGGAATTCAGGGAACACGATATTGATAAATATGACTGGAGCATCAAGGGATGTAAAAAAGGCTGTGAACAGCGCAAGATCCAGAACGTTTATTATACCCATCCGGATTATGAGAATTACCTGAGAGAGAAATACGATGACATGGAGCGCGATGAACAGCGCTATGAGAATATTCAGGTGGAAGATGCAGAACTGGTGCTTGTGGCTTATGGAATCAGTTCCAGAGTATGCCGTGAGACCGTTGAACTTGCAAGAGAAGAGGGCCTGAAGCTGGGACTCATCCGCCCCATCACACTGTGGCCGTTCCCGGTGAAGGCATTTGAGGAGGCAAAGAACGCCAAAGCATTCCTCACTGTGGAGATGAATATCTTAGGCCAGATGACAGACGATGTGCGCCTGGCTACCGGCGGAAAATATCCGGTTGACCATTTTGGTTCTATTTTCGAGATTCCGGAATCTGACGGGATCATCGCGAAAGCAAAAGAAATGCTGAAAAAGGAGGGCGTATGATATGAGACTGGTAGCTCCTGAAACCGTAACATTTACGCAGAGTGGCTTCTGTCCCGGATGCGGACACGGCCTGGCAGTCCGTCTGATTGCCGAAGTAATGGAAGAGATGGGTTTAAGTGAAAAGCTTCTGGCTGTGGTTGACGTGGCCTGCGGTTCTTTAAATATTGATTCCTGGAGATTTGACACAGTTATGGCAGCCCACGGACGCCCCGTGGCTACCGCAGTGGGCATCAAGAAGGTGCGCCCGGAAAATCCGGTGCTGGCTTATATCGGCGACGGCGCCGCATACTCCATCGGTATGGCGGAGACCATGCATACCGCACTGCGCAATGACAACGTGGTGACTGTAGTCATCAACAACAGCTTATACGGCATGACCGGCGGTCAGTGTGCGCCTACATCCCTTCCGGGGCAGATTACCACCTCCACACCGAGAGGAAAAGACCCGGAAAAGATGGGTATGCCGTTTCGTGTTGAGCAGGCATTTACCGGCTTCGACATTGCCTATCTGGCAAGAGGCACCATGGCAGATGCCAAGGGTATGATCCAGTGTAAGAAATACATCAAAAAAGCATTTGAGAAACATATGAAGGGCGAGGGATTCTGCCTGGTTGAGCTGCTCTCCCCATGTCCAACAAACCTGAACATGACTCCTGTAAAGAGCATGGAACACCTGAAAAACGAGATGGAGAAATACTTCCCTCTGGGTGAATTTAAAGACAAAAAGGAGGAGGAATAGACATGGCAAAAGAAATCATTTGTGCCGGATTCGGCGGACAGGGAGTGCTGACAGCCGGAATGCTCCTCATCAATGCCGGCATGGAACAGGATAAAAATGTTTTATTTTACCCCTCCTATGGTTCAGAGATGCGCGGCGGAACCGCTAACTGTACCGTGAAGATCAGTGACAAGCTGATCGCCAGCCCGGTTTCCAAGCACCCGGATATTCTGTTCACCATGAACACACCGGCTATCGATAAGTTCGAGGATCGTCTGAAACCCGGCGGGCTTCTTCTGGTAAATTCCTCCATCGTGCCCGAGGACAGGAAATACAGAGAGGATATCAAGGTAGTAAAGATTCCCGCAACGGATATTGCCGCAGAGGTAAAAAATCCAAAGGGTGCCAACCTGGTCATGCTGGGAGCACTGGCGGCCCACAGTGATCTGTTTACTATTGAATATATGGAAACAGCCATTGTCTCCTTTTTTGAGAAAAAGGGAAAGGGCAAATATAATGAGAAGAATGTAGCCTGCTATCGCCGTGGGGTGGAGGGCAGATAATATAGGGGTTTTGAGTAAGAGGGCGGTTCTGCCGCCCTCTCACAGGAGGTAGAAAACTATGGATTTGACAAAACTGCTGAAACCGAAGTCCGTAGCAGTCATCGGTGCCAGTGAGAAGGAAGGATTCGGCGGCGATGTATGCCGCAATATCCTTACTTATATGGAAGACAGAAGCCATGTATATTTTATACATCCCAAGCGTGACCAGGTCTTTGGGGTTCCCTGTTATAAGAGTGTGACAGAAGTACCGGAATCCGTGGATCTGATGGTCATCTGTACTTCCCAGAAGACAGTGATCCCTCTGTTAAAAGAAGGGGCTGCAAAAGGATGCGGCGGTGCCGTGATATTTGCCAGCGGATACGGTGAAGTGGGAACCGATGAGGGCAGGGCAAATGAAAAGGAACTGATGGAGACCGCCAGGGAGCTGGGCATTGCCGTTATGGGACCGAACTGCGCGGGATTCGTCAATTATGTGGACAATGTGCAGGCCTTTGCGTTTATCTCTGACAAGAGAGACAGAAAAGGCAGTGTGGGTGTCGTCTCCCAGAGCGGACAGCTCTGCCTGTCCCTGATGGACTGCCCGGGCATGCGTTTCTCCTACAGTATATCAGCCGGAAACGGAAAGATCGTCCAGATGGAGGATTACATGGATTTCCTGGTTGAGGATGAGAATACAAAAGTAGTCAGTGTCTATATTGAGGGCGTTAAAAATGCGGATAAATTTGCGGCAGTTCTGAAAAAAGCTGCGGACAAGAGAAAACCCGTCGTTATCCTGAAGGCAGGAAGAAGTGCCAAGGGCGGCGCCATTGCAGCCTCCCATACGGGAAGCCTTTCCGGTTCCGATGCGTCCTTTGACGCTGTGCTGAAAAAGTTCGGCGCTATCCGTGTGGATGATCTGGAAGAGCTGATGGCCATGTCCCTTATGCTCTCCACCTTAAAACAGATGCCAAAGCAGGCCACATTTGCCTCCATGAACCTCTCCGGAGGGGAGACAGGAATCTGTGCCGATGTGGGAAGTTTAAACGGTATCGAATACCCGGATTTCACGAAGGAGACCCTGGCTTCTCTGAAAGAGCAGCTTCCCTCTTACGCCTCACCCAACAATCCGCTGGATATGACGGCGAGCCTCTCCTATGACGCGGATCTGTACGCGGGAGCGCTTCGCACTGTGATGGATGACCCCAATATCGGTATGGTCCTCATTGGCTATACACTGCTTCTGGAGATCGCGGACCCGGCTATCCACTATATGTACCAGGGAATTGAGAAAGTGGTAAAAGAAAAAGGGGAAAACTGCAAACCGATCGCCATGATCCCCTTTGCGGAAAACACCAGGAATGCGGAATACCAGGAAAAGCTGTTCAATATCGGTGTACCGGTGCTTCCGCCTACGGTCTATGCGTTTAAGATCCTGCGCCACCTGGCTGATTTTATTTCCTATACACCGGAGAATAAGAGCCTGAGTCTTGCAGTGGGCCAGAAGAAGAGCGATGAGACCTATGCCCTGTCCGAGCATGACAGCAAGAAAGAGCTGGGAGCCTACGGGGTTCCGGTTCCCAAGGAAGTCATTGTCACATCTGCGGAGGAAGCGGCAGAGTTTGCCAAGAACACAAAGGAAGCTCTGGTCATGAAAGTGGAATCCGCTGATATTCTGCACAAGAGTGATGTGGGCGGTGTGAAACTGAATATCCATGGTCCTGAGGAAGCGGTTCAGGCATATAATGAAATTATGGAGAGTGTATCATCGAAACGTCCTGATGCGAAGATCAACGGGATTTTAACGGTTCCCATGTTAAAATCAGGAGTAGAGATGATCATCGGTGTGAACAATGACCCGCAGTTCGGCCCCATGGTCATGGTGGGAATGGGCGGTGTGTTCGTGGAGCTGTTCAAGGATGTGGCACTGTACCCGGCGCCCATCAGTAAGGCGGAGGCCTTAGACATGCTCAGATCACTGAAATCCTTTAAACTGCTGAACGGTTACCGCGGCGGGGCAAAATGTGATATTGACGCCCTGTGTGATACCATTGTAAGCATTGCTGATTTCGCCAGTGCAAACAGGGATACCCTGAAGGAATTGGATATCAACCCTCTGTTTGTATACCCGGAAGGGGAAGGGGTAGGCGTAGCTGACGCCCTTGTTGTCAAATACAAAGAGTAAAACCGATGACGGAACGGTTGGCATCATAAAGGAGGGACACGATGTGAAGCTGTTTGAGAAGATTGAGAAGAAAGTTTTTATCCCGGCTGTAGTGATCCTGGCAGTCATAATTATTCCACTGTATCTGGCACCGGAGATTTCCAACCAGATAATTTCAAGTGTATTTGAGTTCTGTACAGGAAGGCTGGGGTTTCTGTACCTGCTGGCCTGTCTTGTATCCTTTGGTTTTCTGATCTGGCTGACAGTCAGTAAGCACGGGAACGTGAAGCTGGGCAGCGCTGAGGATAAGCCGCAGTACTCCAATCTCTCCTGGATCGCCATGCTTTTTACTGCAGGTGTGGGAACCAGCATCGTGATTCTGGGCTTTCTGGAACCGATTTACTATGTAAGCGGCCCTCCTTTTGATCTGGAGCCGTTTGGCAAACAGGCATATGAGTATGCCCATATGTACGGACAGTTTCACTGGGGCCTGAGTGCCTGGGCGTTCTATAACCCGGCTATCATCGCCACAGCCTATATGATGTTTGTACGCAAAAAACCGGGAATGCGTCTGAGTATTGCCTGCGAGCCTGTTTTAAAAAAGCATGCAAAAGGTTTTTTGGGAAATGTGATCGACATGCTTGTTATTTTCGGTATTGTGGGTTCCATTTCCACATCTCTCGGTATCGGGGCGCCTGTACTTTCCGTGATCATCCGGGAAGTATTCGGTATCCCGCAGAACTATGATTTTGTTGTGCGTATCATAGTATTGATCATCTGGGTCTGCATATTCGGAACCTCCGTATATCTGGGCCTGGATAAAGGAATCCAAAAACTCAGCAACATAAATGTTGTAATGGCATTTATCTTTATGGCAATTGTGCTTTTTGTGGGGCCGACAACAGATATTTTTAAGATGGAAGTGAATTCGCTGGGGCTGTACGCTTCGGATTTTGTGAAGATGAGTACATACACAGACCCCTTCGGAAGCGGAAAGTTTACGCAGGAATGGACAGTTTTCTACTGGGGTTGGTGGCTGGCCTTTATGCCTATGATGGGAATGTTTGTGGGACGTATTTCCAGAGGGCGAACCATTCGGAATGTCGTGTGGGGACAACTGATATGGGGATCTCTGGGCTGCTGTGTAAGCTTTATGATATTCGGAGGATACTCTTTATTTCTGCAGGAAACAGGCAGAGTGGATCTCGCGTCCATTCTGCAGAGTGAAGGGCAGAGCGCTGCCATTGTAGCGATTCTGCAGACTCTGCCAATGCCTAAGCTTATGATGATATTCCTGTGTCTTGTCTGTTTTGTGTATCTTGCCACAACCATTGATTCCTGTGCCTATGTATTGGCCGGGACAACCATGAAGAGACTGAAAGGAGATGAGGAGCCTGCCAGATGGAACAGAATATTCTGGGCGATTTTGTTCTGTCTTCTGTCAATCGGCCTTATGCTGATCGGCGGACTGGAGGCAGTGAAGACCATTTCCGTACTCACAGGGCTGCCGCTGATCGCGGTGTTGATCTTATTGATCATTTCAGTAAAGAAGATGCTTACCGGGGAAGATAAAAGAAAAAAGGCTGAAAATGCCGAAAATGAGCCCCAGGAGAAAGCAGATTCCCCTGAAATAGAAAAAATATCCCCTGGGGTGGCTTGTAAAACGGAAAAAGATTCGCTATGATATAACCATAGCCGCATCCTCCGCAAACTGCGGCTCCAAATGAATTTGGATTCACGCATGACATACAAAGGAGGCTGTACCCGCTTTGGCGGGGTGCAGCCTCCTTTGTGTATCTGCAAAATGTTTTTCAGGGCAGTATGTCACCAAAGGTATAGCTGTGGTGTGTTATGGATAAAGGAGTTATAAAATATGCAGGTCTGATTTTTCATAACGGTTGTGGCCCGGAAGGCTTTTTTTATATTTCCAGCATTTAATAGCATCCTCCAATGGTTTGCCGGTATTTTCCGCATAAAAGTCACGGATATAGGTGTTGTATTCAAACTGGCGGTCAATGGCTGTTCTGCCTTTTTTCTTATCCTGCTGTATCTGAAAGTAAGCTTCAATGGCCTGCTGATACGTTTTTCCCGTATTGGTTTTCAGCCATTTCTGAAAGGGGACCAGAAAGGTGAAGCCGCTGCCGATTCTGGATTGGAAAAATGCCCGGTGTACTTCAGAGCAGACAAAATTTGGTTCAATGAGGGTATCTTCCGTTATTTCTGTGTACACGGGTTTTGTTTTTGGCTTTTTGGAAGCAGCAGAAATTTCTCCTGTGTCCAGAAAGTGCGCGATCCGGTCAGTCAGCTCCAGTTTTCCGCCTGACGCTGGTATGCCGTTCTGACGGCAGAACGCGGTTAACTCCTCTTTCAGATAGTAATAACTGCGGAAAGTATCTCCGTCCAGATGCTTGTTTAAAACAGGTCTGTCATTCATTTTTCTTCTCCTGACATATCAATTCTATAGACGCCACCATATCGTTTCATCTCTTTTATACTCTGTGAAACCGCATGTTTTCAATATGTTCTGGGAGGCAGAACCCTCCGAATCCGTTTCTGCGGTCACATGCTGTACCCCGTTCTGACCAAGTGCCCACCGGCACAGAGCTTTCACAGCTTCCGTCATATATCCGTTATGTTCAAAGGCTTTACCAAGGCCGTAACCGATCTCCACTTCACCCTTTTCATCGGGAATATCTTTGAAGCTTGCAGAGCCTACAACAGTCCGGTCAGATTTTCGGATCAGAAACCAGAAGGTGTACCACATATAATGTGCGGGATCTTTTTTACACGCGAGAAGCTGTGAGGATACAATTTCCTTAAATATGCCCTCCATGGGTTCAGCCTGATAGGAGCAGTCAAGTTCTTTCTCCAACTGCGGGATCTGGTCTGTCCATAATGTAAGCTGGGCGGAGCGCAGATATTATTCTGCCTGATATGGATAAGTCTATCATAGATTGAGGACAGGTGTAAATGGAAACTCTGAGGAGTTTCATTGTCAATAGGCGGGGAATCCTGTATAATCAAAACAAGTGGCAGATTCCTGCTGTTCGCAGTGCTGCTTCCGGCGGCTTTAAAAATTACAAAATAGGCAGAGTGAAAGGGGAGAGGGGATAATATGAGAGAAAGACTGGAAATAGACCGCCAGGGGAAAGGGATACACACAGTAAAGGAAAACCGCACAGCAGTGGATTATTTCATCTATCCGGAATGTGAAGTCCATCTGAACAGCCTTCCGGCAGGGGCGGTTCAGGAGTGGCATTACCATTCAGAAATAGAGGAAATCCTGGTAGTGACAAAAGGGATTCTGACCTGCAAGTGGAAGGAAGAGGGGAAAGTCTGCACAGACTGGGCAAAGGAAAAAGAGATTGTGCGGGTGCAAAATTCGATTCATACATTTCAGAATGACACGGAGGAAAACGCGGAGTTTGTTGTCTTTCGTTTTGTTCCGGATGGAGTGGATAAAAGGGAGCAGATAAAAAAAGATAAGAAGCTTGCTGAGGAGGCAGAAGAAATATGAAGGATAAAGAAAAAAGCCGCACCGGCAATCATGCGAAAGCTGATTCCGGCAGCGGGCCGGAAGAGGAGAAAAATAACGAGACAAAAGGGATGCCCGACAATGAACCGGAAGAAGAACCTGGCAATGAACGAGAAGAGGAACCCGGTAATGATTCGGAAAAGATTCCCGGCAATGATTCGGAAAAGCCCACCGGCAATGAATCGGAGGAGAGCGAAAAGGGCCGGCGTTTGGCTATGGGTATCAGTATGGGGATTATTTTCGGTGTGGTTTTTGGAAAAACCATATTCGGAAACCTGGGCACAGGCATTGCCATAGGACTTGCCCTTGGCGTGGCGCTCGGAAGTATAAAATAAAAACAAAATGGAACGATTCCATTATTTAAAGGGAAACAGACAGAACGACGAAAGGAGCAGCAGACGGGCTAAAAAGCCTCGGCTTTCCGCAGTATAATAAAAGCGGCCCACCTGCGATCAATACATATGAAAGACGAAAAACAAAACTGGCTGGACTGGGCAGTAGAGCTGCAGAGTCTTGCACAGAGTGCCTTATATTACTGTAAAGATAAATACGATATAGAGCGTTTTGAACGAATCCGGGAAATTTCGGCGGAGATGATCAGCCAGCAGGCAGATATGCCATTTGAGAAAGCAAAAGACTTGTTCTGCTGTGAGGTGGGTTACCAGACGCCGAAGATGGACTGCAGGGCAGCCATAATTGAGGGGGACAAGATCCTTCTGGTACAGGAAAATGACGGCAGGTGGTCTATGCCCGGCGGATGGGTGGATGTGGATCTGTCTGTGAAGGAGAATACCATCAAAGAGGTGAAGGAGGAGGCCGGTCTGGACGTGACAGCGGATCTGGTCATTGCCATCCAAGACAGGGAAAAACACAACCAGCCCCGGTACGCATATAAAATCTGCAAAGTCATCATACTCTGCACCGTGATCGGCGGACATTTTGAAAAGAATCTGGAAACGGTGGACAGCGGCTACTTTTCCATGGATGAGCTGCCGCCTCTTGCGGAGGATAAAAATACAAAGGAACAGATCGCCATGTGCTTTGAGGCAGCGGGGGCAGAGCACTGGAAGACACAGTTTGACTGATCCCTGAAGAATGCCCATGAAAAAGGAGGACAGATAAATGCTTACATATAAAGAGATTGAGAAAGAGGATCTGGCATCCCTTGCAGCCATGTATGTGGAGACCTTTAATGCGCCGCCCTGGAACGATGCCTGGACCCCGGAGACTGCGGGAACCAGGCTTCGGCAGATGGCAGAAGCGGAAACCTTTTACGGGATCTGCGCGTATGAGGAGGACGTGTTATGTGGTATGGTGCTTGGGTTTGCCGAGCAGTTTTATGACGGGGTGTTGTTTGAGATAAAAGAATTCTGTGTAAGAAATACCAGCCGAGGAAACGGTATCGGCTCTGAAATTTACCGGGAATTTGAGCGGCGGCTCCGCGAAAGAAACATTGAGAATGTTCAGCTCATGACCCTGCGTGGAAATGCGACCGAACATTTTTATGAAAAAAACGGTTTTGAGACAGATAAAGATTTGATCTTTATGAAAAAACAGATTTGATCCAAGTGTTTTTGAGACGTCATTCCGGCAGTCTGCACGCCGCTGTCTGCCGAAAGCGATTTTCCAATTTACTTTGACACAGAAATGAGAGGCTGATATGAAAAGAGCACTTCCGGAGCGTATAAGAGAATATACGGAACACCGGGAATACAGGAAAGATACCATAGGCAGGTCCGGTTCGGAAATATTCTGCTTTTCTGATATGGTATTAAAAGCAGAGCGGGAGAAAAACGAGTCCCGCAGTGAACACGAAATGCTCAGATGGCTGCAGGGCAGACTCCCTGTTCCGGAAATCATCTGTGCGGAGAAAAGCGGTGATATGAGATACCTTCTGATGACAAGAGCCAGGGGGAAAATGCTCTGTGATGAGGTGTATCTCAGCAGTCCAAGGCTTCTGGTGCATCTTCTGGCAGAAGGGCTGAAAATGCTGTGGACAGTGGACGTAAGCGGCTGCCCGTCTAAGCGGCATCTGGATTACAAACTGGAACAGGCATCCCTGCGTGTGTCGGAAGGCCTGCAGTTTGACCATGAGCCGGACACCTATGGGAGGGAGGAATTTGAAAATGCTGAGGAACTTCTTCTGTGGCTGAAGGAACACAGGCCGGAAGAAGAGACGGTGTTCTCACACGGGGACTACTGTCTGCCGAATATTTTTGCAGAGGATAACAGAATCAGTGGTTTTATAGACCTGGGAAGAGCGGGGACAGCGGATATCTGGCAGGATATTGCCTTGTGCGTGAGAAGCTTAGAGTACAATACAGGAAAAAATGAGGGATATGTAAATCTGCTTTTTGAGGAACTGGGAATGGCCCCGGACTGGGATAAGATCAGATATTATGTATTGCTGGACGAGTTGTTTTAACAAGAAAGGAGAGCAGGATATGCAGCACAGAGGAACAGAGGAACTGGAGACAGAAAGGCTGGTGCTGCGCCGTTTTACCATGCACGACGCAGAGGCGATGTTTCATAACTGGGCAAAGGATGAGCAGGTGACAGCCTATCTTATGTGGCCTGCCCACAAGAGCCCGGAGGTATCCGGGGAAGTTCTGGAGGAGTGGATCTTCCACTATGGGGAGAAGGATTTTTACCAGTGGGCGATCACGCTGAAGGAAAACGGAGAGGAACCCATAGGCTCTATCTCTGTCGTATCAAAAGATGATTCCATAGAAATGGTCCACATCGGTTACTGCATCGGCCGGAAATGGTGGCACCGGGGTGTGACCTCAGAAGCCCTGAAAGAAGTGATCCGCTTTTTCATGGAGGATGTGCAGGTAAACCGCGTGGAATCCCGTCATGACCCCCGCAATGCCAACTCCGGTAAAGTGATGAAAAAATGCGGGATGAAATACGAGGGCACCAGGAGACAGGCAGACTGGAATAACCAGGGCCGCTGTGATGCGGCAGGGTATGCCATACTGGCGGAGGATTATTTTTCCGAATCTGCACAGCGAAACTCCTGAGGTGTTTTCCTGTAGTGCC
Source organism: Blautia caccae (assembly GCF_040095955.1). Lineage (NCBI taxonomy): Bacteria > Bacillati > Bacillota > Clostridia > Lachnospirales > Lachnospiraceae > Blautia > Blautia caccae. Next base: position 37,513 of record NZ_JBBMFP010000033.1, read on the forward strand.
GGCGGAAGGCTTTGATGAAGGATGCGCAGCTTGTATATCCCACAGCCTGTCCGACCTTGCGGACACTCATGGAGGTGGAGGTGAGAAGGGCAGCCGCTTTGGCCATACGGCATTCCTTCAGATACCGGCCGATCGTCATGTGAAAACACATGGAAAAACCGGCCTTTAGTTTCTGCTCATTGAGAAAAACCTGTCTGCTCAACTGTGAAATGGTGGGGGCATTGGCAGGGTCTTCTGTGAGAATTTCTTTTGCCCGCTGGACAGCCAGCAGGTCGAATTCATCAAAGGTGATTTTTCTTTTACCCAAATATACGGTGGGCATCACATCCGGTGCAGAAAACGTTCCCTGTTTTACTGCATTTGTCAGAATGTCCATACACTGCAGCAGGCAGCCTTCCAGCATAAGCGGGGTGAGGCTGCCGTTTTGCGCCACTTTAAATAAACGGTGCAGCACGGTGACGATTTCCGGGGGCAGTGCATGGTATGTGCGGTTTTTGGAGAGACTGTCCAGTACAGAAGCATGAGGGTCAATGGTTTTTAAGTATCTTACAAAATCAGGAAATACAGCGAACTCGATTCCCCTGCAGTGCTGTCCGGCATTCCAGAACTGCTGTCCTCTCACCTTCTCCTCCCGCACCAGAAAGGATGCCGGGGTGGAGGTGTGGGCAGAGATCCCTTCCATATCAAACCGTGTCCTGCCGTCATAGAAACTGCCGAACCGGAGCTGCGTATCACGGCACGCAAAGGCGAGAGAAAAAGGGACAGATACCGTATAGTCCGCCACAGTAAAAGCATACAGGCCGGGCCGCTCATATAAAAGGCAGGTTCCGTCTTCCGGCCGATTTTCATTGGCATATCGGGTGCAGTGTTTCTCTTTATGTGAGGTGAATCCCAGGTTCTGCCAAATCCTGTCTTGAAATTCACGATGACTTTGTATACTCATTTTCCATACTCCTTTTCTGAAAATACGGCAGCCTGCTGTACAGGTCCCGTGTGCGGAAGTCCGTTTTATACAGGGCCGCAGTCTTATTATCCCTCAGCTTCAGAGGTTTACCACAAAAAATATCGTTTTTTCATACGGTGACAGATATATTCCGATCAGGTGCAATTGCAAAAAAATGTTGCCTTAAATAGTATAGTATGCTAGAATGACTGCTGTCAATTAGCTATAACTAACTAAAGAATAAAATATGCCGTTACGAGAAAGGGAAGACATTATGATGAATAGGACGAGAAGACTGGCGCCGGCCATTGCCGTACTTGCCGCTGTGGGCATGCTGACAGGCTGTTCCGGAAAAGGCGGAGAATCGGGAAATAACAAGGTGGACACAGAAAATGAAAGTACCGCTCAGAAATCCCAAGGCCCTGAGAAAAACGCCGCCTCCCGGGAAGCAGAAGAGGGCATGCGGACAGTGGAGACAGATAAGGGACAGGTGGAGATTCCCATAAACCCGGAGAACATTGTCACGGACTATTATCTGGGTGAGTTTCTGGCTGTGGACGTAAAGCCTGCCATCGCGTCCCCGTATTCCCTGTCGAATCCGTTTCTGGCGGATAAGACAGAGGGAATCCGGGAGATGGACATTACAAGCGCGGAGACTTCCCTGGAAATGATCGCTGCGCAGGAGCCGGACCTGATCGTAACCATCACAGAGGCAGATTATGAGAAATATTCCGAAATTGCCCCTACGGTTTATATTCAGGACGGAAAGCGCAGTGATGAGGAAGTCTTCCGGTATATTGCGGACCTGGTGGGAAAAAGCGGGGAAGCAGAGGAATACATTACTGATTTTAAGGCGCGGGCGCTTGACGTCAAAGAGGAAATCCGGGGAATCGTGGGTGACAGGACAGTATCCATTGTGGAGGTATGGCCTCAGCAGATCTACACTATGGGCAGCCATTTCGCAAGAGGCGGTTCCATTCTATACGATATGTGGGAGCTGAAAGCGCCTGAGGCAGTGCAGGCAGATATGGTGGATGGGGATACCCAGTATCAGGTGGTTTCCCTGGAAGCGCTGCCTGAATACACAGGAGATTTTATCCTGTATGGCGTGCTGGCAGATACGGACAGTGCCTTTGTGGAGGATTCCAAGCTTTGGAACAGCCTGGAGGCCGTGCAGGAGGGAAGAGTGCTCCCTTATGAGCAGGTGTCCTTCATGCACAGGGACCCGATCACCTACAATGCGCAGCTTGATATCTTTATTGATTTCTTCAGAGGATTTGAGGGAAAATAATGGGCAGAGATGCAAAAAGAAAGACAGTATGTTTTTTGACAGCAGGAGCTGCGGCAGTTTTACTTGCCGCAGTCCTTTCCATATTATACGGAAGTACGGGCATTCCTCCCGGGAAGATTCTGGATGCGGTGCTCCGGCCGGATCTTACCGACCGGCAGCATTTGGTCATACGGGAACTCAGGATACCGCGGACAGCGGGCTGTATTTTGGTAGGAGCAGCGTTTTCAGCGGCTGGCGCCATGATGCAGGGGGTGACCAGGAACCCGCTGGCAGACTCCGGACTGTTGGGAATCAACGCGGGAGCCTCCTTTGCGCTGGCACTCTGTCTGGCATTCCTGCCGGGGCTGGGGTTCTCAGGTGTTGTATTTTTTTCCTTTCTGGGGGCAGCAGGGGCTATGTTTACTGTATATGGGCTTATGAGCCTGAACAGGCGCGGGTTGGACCCGGTGCGGCTTGTGCTTGCGGGAAGCGCTGTGAGTATCTTCCTCTCATCCCTGAGTCAGGCAGTGGCGATTCTGTGTAAGATCGGTTACAATCTCACCTTCTGGACTGCGGGGGGCGTGGCGGGAATACGCGGAAAACAGCTTATCTTCGCCGGTCCGGTGATCCTTCTGGGACTGGCCGCAGCCACGGCTCTTTCAGGAAGAGTTGCACTGCTGAGTCTGGGGGAGGAGGCGGCAAGAGGGCTGGGACTTTCCGTGGAACGCTCCCGGACGGTCTGCCTTTTTGTGGTCCTGCTGCTTGCGGGCGGTTCCGTGGCGCTTGCCGGTCCGGTGGCTTTTGTGGGCCTGATGGTACCTCATGTTGTGCGGTATTTTACAGGTGCGGATTACAGGTCTGTGATTCCCTGTTCCATGGTGGCAGGAGCTTTCTTCATGCTGGCGGCAGATATTCTTTCCAGAATGATAAATGCCCCCGGTGAAGTGCCCATCGGCCTTGTTTTTGCTGTGGTGGGGGTGCCGTTCTTTATCTGGACAGCTAGGAAGGAGGAGAGGACTTTTGAGTGAGAGAAGACGCAGGATCCGTATGGTTACGGTATTTATGATCCTGATCATCCTGCTGCTTGCAGGCATATGGCTGGAGATAAATGCGGGATACCGGAAAATCAGCCCGGAGGAAATGTGGGAGATCTTAAAGGGCGGAGGCACAAAAAGTGTCCGCTATACACTTCTGAACCTGAGGCTTCCCAGAATCTTCACCAGTCTTTTGGTAGGCGTGGGGCTGGCGGTCTCCGGCTGTGTGATCCAGGGCGTATCGAGAAATGATATGGCTGAGCCGGGAATCCTGGGAATCAATGCAGGTGCCGGGCTTTTTGTGGCAGCGTTTCTGGTGTTGGTGCCGCAAAGCTCTGTCAGCCTTACTGTGCTGCTTCCTGTACTGGCTTTTGCCGGTTCCATGGCGGTGGCTGTGCTGGATTACCGGCTGGCCCGCACAGGACAGGGGATTTCATCCCGCAGGCTGCTTTTGATGGGGGTGGCGGTTTCCACTGCCGTGTCCAGTGTGACCACCATTTTAATGCTGCGCCTGCCGGACAGTGATTATGCCTTTGTGCAGAATTGGCTGTCCGGCAGCATATGGGGAGCCAACTGGCAGAATGTGCGGATGCTTTTTGTCAGCCTTCTGCTCCTTGGACTGTTTGTTTTTTATAAAAGCCGCACGCTGAATGTGCTGTCCTTAAGCTATCAGACGGCTGTGGGACTTGGAACAGCCGTGTCCAGGCAGACCGTGGTCCTTCTCGGTGCAGCCATCGCCATGTCGGGCCTCTGCTGTGCGGTGGGCGGAGGACTGAGCTTTGTAGGCCTGGTCTGCCCTCATATGGCGCGCCGTCTGGTGGGACCGAACTACAGAATCCTGGTTCCGGCCACTGTGCTTACCGGGTCTGTGCTGATGACATATGCGGATCTGATATCCCGCACGCTGCTGTCGCCGAGGGAGATTCCCGTCGGAATCGTGGCTGCCGTGATCGGTGCCCCCTATTTTCTGTATCTGCTGATTAAAACGTAAAGGAGATTTTTATATGGATGCTGTACTTACAGGAGAAGGCATTTCCGTTGCATACCATCAAAATATTGTCATCCCGGCTATGGATGTGCAGATTCCCGGAGGAAACATGACATCGATCATCGGACCTAACGGCTGCGGGAAATCCACTCTTTTAAAAGCCCTGTCCCGCATGACACCTGTCCGGGAGGGCCATGTGTTTCTGGACGGCAGCCAGATCGCCAAAATGTCCACAGTGGAGGTGGCAAAAAAAATGGCGATCCTGCCCCAGGGGCCTCAGGCGCCGGGGGGCCTGACGGTCAAAGAGCTGGTGTCTTACGGCAGATATCCCCATCAAAGAGGGTTCGGGCGGCTGAAAAAAGAGGATCATGAGGCCGTTGACTGGGCGCTCTCCATTACGGATATGGAGGGGCTTGCCGGCAGGGATATGGACGCGCTCTCGGGAGGACAGCGGCAGAGGGCCTGGATCGCCATGGCCCTTGCCCAGGATACGCCTCTCATCCTTTTGGATGAGCCAACCACCTATCTGGATATGACGCATCAGCTTGAGGTGCTGGAGCTTCTGGAGGATTTGAATAAAAAACAGAAAAAAACCATTGCTATGGTCCTCCATGACCTGAATCTGGCGGCTAGATTTTCAGACTGGATGATTGCCATGCGCTCCGGCAGAGTGCTTTATAAGGGAACCCCGGAGGAAATCATGACGAAAAAGACCCTGGCGGATGTATTTTCCCTGGATGCCAGTATCAGCCGGGACCCGTGGACGGGAAAACCCATATGCCTGTCCTATAAGAGAATGGACCGGTCAGTGTATTGAATAAAAAACTTGCATTTCTCCTGATATTTCATAGAATGAAAGATAGTAACTGACCACAGTTACGCAAGATATGTAAACGATAGATTCTAACCATTTAATGTGCGGATAGATGGTATTAGAGCATGATTGAGAACAGGAGATTTTAAATGAGAAGTGTAGAAACCCCGGTAAAGAAGATCAGGCGTGAAGTATTTACAGAAATCTGCAAGGTTGCTTTTGCATCCACAAAGGATAATTTCAATGATGAGATAGAAGCCATCCCGTATCATATTGTAAAGGAGAGGGCAACTTACAGGGAGAGTATCTACAGGGAGAGAGCGGTGGCCAGCGAGCGTGTCCGCCTTGCCATGGGTATGTCCCTGCGCCCGGAAAATGAAGCAGTCCATATCACTGCAGGAATGGAAAACAGTAACATAGATGAAAAATATTATGAGCCGCCTCTTATGCAGGTCATCCCTTCTGCCTGCGATGCCTGCGAGCCCAACAAATATGAAGTCAGCAACATGTGCAGAGGCTGTGTGGCCCACCCCTGCAAACAGGTATGTCCGAAAAATGCCATATCTATAGTGAATGGAAAATCTGTGATCGATCAGGAAAAATGTATCAAATGCGGCAAATGCAAGGCCATCTGTCCCTATGACGCCATCTCCAAAATGGAACGCCCCTGTGCCAGGGCCTGCGGCGTCAAGGCCATCGGAAGCGACAATCTGGGCAGAGCTGCCATTGACCCGAAAAAATGTGTGTCCTGCGGCATGTGTATGGTGAGCTGTCCCTTCGGGGCAATTTCGGATAAGTCCCAGATCTTCCAGCTTTCCAGGGCACTGCGTGAGGGAAAAGAGATCATTGCCGAAGTGGCGCCTGCATTTGTAGGCCAGTTCGGAAAAGACGTGACTGCGGCAAAGTTCAAGGCCGCGCTTTTAAAACTCGGCTTTAAGGAAGTGTATGAGGTAGCGCTTGGCGCGGACATCGGAGCAATCGCGGAAGCTCATCACTATGCGGAAAAGGTGAGCACCGGAGAACTGCCCTTTCTTCTCACGTCCTGCTGTCCATCCTGGTCCATGCTTGCAAAAAAACAGTTCCCGGATCTGATTGACAGTGTATCCCAGGAGCTGACCCCTATGGTCGCCTCTGCCAGAAGTATCAAACAGAAATACCCCAATGCCGGTGTGGTCTTCATCGGTCCCTGTGCGGCGAAAAAACTGGAGGCATCCAGAACGGACGTCCGCAGTGATGTGGAATTTGTCATTACTTTTGAAGAACTGCAGGGAATGTTTGACGCAAAGGGAATAGATCCGGCAATGATGGAAGAACAGGGCAGCCTGCACAATGCAACCGCAGCGGGAAGAGGTTATGCCATTGCCGGGGGTGTGGCCCAGGCGATTGAGGAATGCCTGCAGGAATACCACCCGGAAGTCCCGGTACATATTGAACATGCAGAGGGTCTGGCAGAGTGTAAGAAAGTGCTGACCCTTGCCAAAGCCGGAAAAATGAATGGCTGCCTCATAGAAGGCATGGGCTGCCCGGGCGGCTGTATGGCGGGAGCCGGAACCAATATTCCGTTAAAGGAAGCCGCGGCAGAGCTTAAGAAATATAAGGCATCCTCCACGAAAAAACTTCCGGTAGCGGAACTCATTGAAATTGAGCTTGATTAAATAGGGAGAGACCGGAAGTCCTTTTCCGGCCAAAAGGTGAGAAGATGAATATAAAGGAGCTGGAGTATTTTAAAACCGTGTGCCAGCACAAAAGTATCACAAAGGCGGCACACGCTCTGTATATGACACCTCAGGGCCTCAGCAAGATCATAAAAAATATTGAGAGTGAGATGGGCGCCTCTCTTTTAAACAGAACAGGTACGGGAATCAGTCTCACGGAAGCAGGCGCTTATCTGTATGCCAGGCTCCCTGAATTTCTGAATTCTTACCACTCCATATGCAGCGAGATCCGCTGCATTGAACAGCGGCAGAACCATGAGATCGACCTGCTGTCCGCCTACGGCATATTGAGGCTTGTGACTCCGGAATGCCTGGTGGATTTTAAGAAAAAGTATCCCCATATTAAATTCAATTACCGGGAATATCCTGACCGCCAGGTGGAAAGGCTGTTCCAGGAGGGAGAGGGAAATGTGGCCTTTACAGTGGGAAACGGCCTGCTGAAAAACACAAGGGCTACATTTATGGAAAAGTACGAGATCAAACTGCTGGTCAACCGGCAGCATCCTCTCAGTGGGAGAGAAACCGTCTCCATAAAGGATATGGAGGGGGAAAAGCTTTACATTGAAAGCTCGGAATTTAATATCCATAACCTGATACTGAGCCAGTGCAGGCTGGCAGGATTTAAGCCGGATATCGTTTTCGAGACCAGCGGATTCAGTCTGTGCCATAAAATGGTGCAGCAGAACAAAGGCATCTCTGTCACTGTGGATTTTATTTTTGATGACATGAAACAGGACGATCTGGTCATGCTCCCCTTTGAGGAGGGGCCTTTCTACTGGGAGACCTATATGCTGACCCGGGAGGGAAAGGCAGAGAACCCGGATATCAGCCTTTTTCACAACCATGTGATGTACTGGCTGGAGGAAATCAGGAAAAATTCCATACAGAGGTGAAACGCCTCAGAGATTCGTTGCATGCTTGAAACGTTTTGTTTATTATCAGCGAAGAAACGGTATGTTACAATAATCACGAATTCACTCATAAAGAAAGACACATCTCAGAACCGCAAATGAGGTGTGTCTTTCTTTTTGCATACCCCATCAATGAAACGTTGAAGAAAGTCAATAAAACGTTGATGGGAACCCCTGCCCGGGGTTGTTATAATATAGACAAATACAATATTTCAGGAGGATAAGGATGAGTTCGTTTAGGTTGACAACAGTAGAAGAATTCGAGGCAGCCACAGACAGGCTGCTGGAGACAGGGGCAAAGGTCGGTGCGGATTCCTGGCAGATGCGCGTGAAGAACCAGACACCCCACTGCAAATTCGGCGAGGAGGGCATTTGCTGCCGTATCTGTTCCATGGGACCCTGCCGGATTACAAAAAAGGCGCCGAGAGGTATCTGCGGCTGTGACGCACACGGCATTGCGGGAAGGAATTTTCTGCGTTTTACGGCAGGAGGGGCAGCCACCCATTCAGACCATGGGCGTGAGATCTGCCATACCCTGCACACGGTGGCACCGGATGGCAATTATAAGGTAAAGGACGCGGAGAAACTGATCCGCATCGCAAAAGAATGGGGCGTAGAGACAGAGGGCCGGGATATCTATGAACTGGCACATGAGATGTCAGAGCTGGCCCTTATGGAATACGGAAAACCCTTCGGTGTGCAGAGATGGCTGAAACGTGCGCCGGAGCATACACAGAAGCTCTGGCATGACGCGGAGATCGAGCCGAGAGCCATTGACCGTGAAGTTTCCACTGCCATGCATATGACACATATGGGAAATTCCAGCAAACCGGAGGCACTGGTGCGTCAGGCTCTGCGCTCCGGTATGTCTGACGGATGGGGCGGCTCCATGTGCGGCACGGAATTTTCAGACGTCATGTTCGGCACACCGAAACCGGTGGATACAGAGGCTAATCTGGGTGTCATGAAAGAGGATCAGGTCAACATCATTGTACACGGACATGATCCCAGTCTTTCCGAGATGATCTGCGAATACGCCGATGATCCGGAGATGGTGGCACTTGCAAAAACCATGGGAGCAAACGGGATCAACGTTGCAGGCGTCTGCTGTACATCCAACGAGGTTGCCATGCGAAGAGGCGTACCCATGGCGGGAAATTTCCTGCAGCAGGAAAATGTGGTGCTGACCGGAGCCTGTGAAGCCATTGTAGTGGATGTACAGTGCATTTTCCCGGCACTGGGCCCTCTCTCCAAATGCTTCCATACCAAGTTTATCACCACCTCCCCCATTGCGCAGATGCCGGATTCCGATTTCATCCGTTTTAACGCAGAGACAGCAGGGGAGAATGCTAAGAAGATCGTCCGCACAGCGGTTGAGAATTTTGCCAACAGAAAACAGGAGCTGGTACATATTCCGCAGTTAAAGCAAAAGGCCACGGTGGGCTATTCCGTGGAGGCCATAGTCAAGACTCTGGACGGTGTCACAAACTCACAGGTGGACGTGCTGGGCACCACGAAACCGCTGCTGGAATGTATCACATCCGGCGTGCTGCGGGGCGCTGTAGCTATGGTCGGCTGCAACAATCCAAGGGTACGCCCGGACTACGCGCATATTGAGCTGATGAAAAAGCTCATCAAAAACGATATCATCGTGATCTTGTCAGGATGTTCCGCCCAGGCAGCGGCAAGGGCCGGACTCATGGATAAGAGGGCAAAAGACCTGTGCGGAGCCGGTTTAAAGAGAGTCTGTGAGCTGGCAGATATTCCGCCTGTCCTGCATATGGGGTCCTGTGTGGATATCAGCCGTATGATGGTCCTGGCGTCCGAGCTGTCAAAGGATTCCGGGCTGCCCATCTCCAAGCTTCCCGTTGTGGGATGCGCACCGGAATGGATGTCAGAGAAAGCCGTGTCCATCGGAAACTATGTGGTTGCCACGGGGATTGATACATTCCTGGGTGTAGACCCGCAGGTCAGCGGTTCCTCTGAGGTCACATACTGGCTGACAGAGGGTGTCCGCAAGTGGGTGGAAGCAGCGTACACCGTGGAGAAAGATATTGAAAAACTGGGCGATGCCATGATCGCCAGAATAGAAGAAAAACGTGCGGCTCTGGGAATATAAAAAGATTCGCTTTTACCAAGAAAATATCATTTGCGGAGGATGAAACAGTGACATTATTTGAAACCGTATTTAGCGGAAATGACGCAGTGTATGGGCTGACAGAAGGCGCTGTCAATGCTGCCATCGAACAGCACGGTGCTGACAAGGCTGTCAGCTTCCCGAACACCGCTTACTGCCTGCCATGCTACTATGCAGTGACAGGCGTGAAGGTTAAAACTTTAGGAGAATTAAAAGAAGCTTTAGGTGTAGTGAAAAC
>NZ_JBBMFP010000034.1:0-46599 GCF_040095955.1 Blautia caccae
ATGGGGCGAATACCTGCCGCCACTACTCTTTTGCACGGTCAGCGCAGTAAATGCGCAGACCTGACTGAACAGTTACCAGAGATTTACAAATTGGTTACAAATCGGCGCGGTTTTTTTACATGAAGCAGGTTAATATGGAGTTAGGAAGCAGAGACAAGCAGGAGGAATGACAATGAAGAAATCTAAAGTCTGCATATTGACTGGTATAACAGCCGGGGCTTTGCTGCTGACCGGCTGTCGGGAAACACCCGATTCTGTGATCGTAAAACAAAAGGGCGAAAAGGCAATTGAGAAATACGAAGAAGAGAAAACAGATACATCTTCCGACGAAGCATCCCGGAATATCAGGGAAAAACTGAGTGTGCCGGAAACCTTCAGTGAGGACATAACAGCGGAGGACGGAAAGATCATCATCCATACCGATGCTGCGGTGGAACTGCCGGACACCACAGGATTTTCCACTGTGGAAGTAAAGGCTGTGCCGCTGACACAGGAGTTCATGGATACCATTACAAACGGCCTGTTCCCTGAGAAGAAAATGTATGAACCGGAATACTATTACGGAATGACAAAAGAATACTACCAAAACAAGATCAATGAAGTGAGGGCCCTTATGGCGCAGGACAGCGCAGAGTCGGAATCCGGGGAGGCACTCACACAGGAAGATCTGCAGCAAATGCTGGAAGAATACGAAGCTGCATATGCGGAGGCACCTAAGAGCTTGGAAAAAAAGGAGACGGCCCCTCTGCTGACCGAGAACGGCACGGGAGACCCCAGGTTCAGCGGTGTTGCGGAGGATGAAAATGGACGGCCGTACAGTTATTTTGTCAAAGCCTCAGCGGACGAACCGGTCAGTGTACAGGTCAAATATCTTGGAGATACAGAAAACGCATCTGACCAGGCATTATGGAGCGATTATACACCTGCGTCTCAGTATGTCCCGGAGGAGCTGGGAACAGAGGAGAAAATAAAATCCGCTGTGGGTATTTCCTATGAGGAGGCAAAGAAGACCGCAGATGAAAAAGCTGCGTCCATAGGCATTTCGGATATGTCCGCTGACGCATGGGATTATGCCATATGCCGTGATATAGAAAGAAGTGATGAGGTTATCAAAACAGGGTTTGTATTTTATTATACAAGGAAGATAGACGGCTGCCCTGTTACCTATACAAGTGCGATCGGGGGAGGCCTTGAGGATATGGACAGCACCATTGAGCCCTGGACATATGAACATCTGAGTATTGTCATCTCTAAGGAGGGACTGGAGGAACTGTCATATGGCAGCCCCTATGAATTGGGGGAGGTGCAGGTGGAAAATGTAAAGCTGCTGGACTTTGAGGAGATTGCGCAGATCTACTCCCAGATGATGCAGTATAAATTATCAGGGGAACTAGAGGGCGGATACATAAAATCCTGTAAAGTGAATGTGAACAGGGTAACACTGGGATATTCCAGAATCTACAGCCCGACCCAGGATAACCGAAGCGGTGTGCTGGTCCCTGTGTGGGATTTCTTTGGCAATTATGAGAGGACACTGAATGAGGGGGAGGGCCCGGCAGATACGGATACGGAGCGATACAACAGTCTTCTCACTATAAACGCTGTGGACGGTACTGTGATAGACAGGGGACTGGGGTACTGATGAGAGACTTGGGGAAAATAAAAGCAATGGTGCGTTTTCATTTTCTTGGTTTCTGGAAAAATCCACGGATTCTCATCACCTTTCTTTTAGCTGTGGTACTGTGCTTTTTGCTCAGTGACCGGGTACTTCGAGTGGCAGCGCATTTTGAGACAACCATGCAGGGAGCGGAGCCGTTCATATGGACGTTCGGAGACGGTACAAATGTACTTCTGGCCTCTCTGCTGCTGATTTTAATGTTTTCCGATGTTCCGAAGCTGAGCCCGGTGACTCCCTTCTATCTGTCCAGAATGAAACGGATACAGTGGATGATATCCCAGTTTCTCTATATTGCAGCGGGAACTGCCCTGTATGTGGCATTCATTATGTTCGTAACCGTCATTCTGTGTCAGAAATACACCTATCCGGGAAATGTATGGAGTGAGACAGCAGTGAGAATCGCATATTCCGGGCTGGGAGATTCCCTGGGAATCCCTGCAAGCGTGAAGGCCATGGAGAGCATTACCCCATATGGATGTATGCTGCAGACTGTCTGTCTTATGCTCCTCTATTCCTGGACCCTCTGCTTTCTCATGCTGGCAGTCAATTTAAGGTTCGGCAGATCACGGGGAATGTTTGCGGGAATATTCTACAGTCTGTACGGATTTCTTCTGGAACCGGAGACCATTGCGGGTATACTGGGGCTGGAGAAGCAGCAGCGCTACAAGGTCAATATTCTGGCAGGCTGGATAAGTCCCTTAAATCACGCGACCTATCCGGGGCATACGTTCGGCTATGATGATCTGCCCTCTGTCTTCCAGTCCAGTGCGCTGTTCCTGGCCTTTCTGGTCCTGTTATTTCTGCTGGCTGGCAGGGCGCTGAAAAGCTATAATTTTACTTTTATGGGGTACTGAGTATGGATGGGAAACGTATGATAGGGCGCAGAACCACCTGGCTGGCTGTGATCCTGGGCGTTATGGGACTGGTCATAGGGACGAAATTCCCTGAGTTTGACAGTCCTCTGACAGGTGGGAGCTGGTATAAAATGGTGGAGAAAGCCCTTACCTCTAAAACCGTGGTCTTTTTTGTGCCCATAGTGGCGGTTCTGCCGTATGGGGATGTATGGATTGGGGAGAAAACGTCAGGTTTTCTGCGGTTCTATGTGACCCGGAAAGGGAAAAAGGAATATACGGCTGACAGGCTGTTTACAACTATACTCAGCAGCTGTTTTGTATGGACATCAGCGATTGCTGTAACGCTGCTGTTTTATTTTGCGCTTTTTTATCCCATGGAGGTGAAATCTGAGTGGAAATGGGTGATGCTTCTTCCGCTTCTTCAGTCCGCGGCAAGACTGCTTCTTGTGGCTGCTGTACTGGCGGATCTGAGCGGAATCATGGCGGTTGTGTCCGGCTCTGTGTATATGGCATATGGGATTCCGTTTGCAGGATATTACCTTCTGACGATTCTTCATGAACGTTATCTGGAAAGTGTCTATGTCATAGACCCACAGTCCTGGATCAAGGGGGCAGGGGATTGGGGAAAGGACAGTATGGGGATCTGGCTGTTTTTAATATTGCTGGTGTTTCTTACAGCGGCATTGTATGGAGGACTGTTATATGGCAGATGCAGAGAACTCTGATTATGTAGTGGTAGACCGGGTGACAAAGAGATTCGGTGAGGAAATGGTTCTGAAGGAGACGACCATGACTATGAAGCGGGGAAAGGTGTACGGGATCGTAGGAAATAACGGTTCCGGCAAGACAGTACTCATGAAATGTATCTGCGGCTTTCTGCCTGTCACATCGGGGAGCATTTGTGTGGGGCAGAAATATATAGGAAGAGATACGGATTTTCCCGAAAGTCTGGGTCTGATCATTGAGACACCCGGATTTCTGACAGAGTATACGGGGAGAAAGAATCTGGAAATTCTGGCTGATCTGAAACGCAAAGTCTCCGGAAAGGGCATTCGGGAGTGCCTGCAGAAGGTAGGGCTTGACCCGGATCTGAAAAAGCCTGTGTCGAAATATTCTCTGGGTATGCGGCAGAGACTGGGGATAGCACAGGCAATAATGGAAAATCCGGAATTCCTGATTCTGGATGAGCCGTTTAACGGTTTGGATAAAAAGGGGACGGCTGATATCAGGGCCATTCTGCTGGAGTTGAAAAAACAGGGCAAAACAATTTTGCTGGCAAGTCATAACAGTATGGATATTGATATTTTATGCGACGAAGTCTATGAGATGGATGCAGGTGTCCTCCGGCGTGTGCGGGGAGGAAAAGAGAAAAATGGGGAGGTGTGCGTATGTTAAAGAGAATACGGAAATCGGCAGTGTTTCTGCTCACTTTCTGTATGATGCTGCAGAACAGCCGGACAGCATACGCCGGGACGGATCAAACTGCGCCGGAGCCGGCGCGGCAAATAGAGCAGAAAGGACAATCAGGCTCGGACGGTCAGGAGAGCCAGTCATCCCAGGAGGACCGGTTATCCCAGGAGGGTCAATCATCCCAAGGGGGTCAATCATCCCAAGAGGGTCAGTCGTCCCAAGAGGGGCAGTCATCCCAGGAGGGTCAGTCATCCCAAGAGGGGCAGTCATCCCAGGAGGGTCAGTCATCCCAGCAAGGCCACCCGTCCCAACAGGTTCATCTGGGAATAGACAACACCCATGTATATGCAGGCATGGAACATTCATATGGCGAAGGATACGTCCCAACCGAAGCAGACAATAAAATAAGCCTTGTTGTTCCCTTCACTGCTGACGGTGCCCTCAAAGACAATACCCTGACAGTGACTGTCGGATTTAAAGAAACAAAAGAGACGCCATTTCAATTAAAGAATTATCAGGCAGATGTTAAACTGCAGACCGTCACCTTCAAAGAGGAACAGGCAGATGTCTACCTCTACACCGTGGATTTATTCCTGCAGGAGGAACGGCATGCAGGCCAGTACCCTGTCAGTGTGCAGGCACGGGGGATTGACGGTGAAGGAAATCAGGTCACTCTGGAATATGTGATATTTACGAATGTAACAGGAGCCGGAAGAAATCAGCAGGATAAAGAACATCCGGAAGATCCGGAAAACCAGGAGACTCCGGAGGCAGAAACCGGCGGAGAAGGCAAAATACTGCCGCCTGAAGCCGGTGGAGATGCCATGGCACCTTCCGCAGGGAACGGAGAGGAATCTGTAGTACATCAGCCCAAATTCATCCTGGAAGAGAGCAGCCTTGACGGTATCGTTTTAGATGCCGGCAGCAGCCGGGACATGCAGGTTACTTTCCGCAACAAAAGCAGCGAATTTGCTGCCTGCAACGTGAAAGTTTCTCTGGCAGCCGAAGGGGAGGAAAGTAATCTGACCTTTGGCCGTACATCCGAATATTTTGAAAAAGTACAGCCCGGCAAAGCCATCACATTTACAGAGGAACTCCGGATACAGACAAATGCCCCCCAGGGAAATGTGCCGGTGAAGTTCTCTTTTGAGTATGAAGATGAAAAAGGAACTGCCTACATGGGTACGGAATCTCTTGTACTGCAGATAAGGCAGCCCGCCAGGGTGTCGCTGTCCAACTGCAGCATTCCCTCCAGTGTATATTCCACAGATACCATTTCCACGGACATGCAGATTCTGAACCTGGGAAAAGCTCCTGTATATAATGTAAGAGTTTCGGCAAAGGGGGCCGGGATTTTCGCGCTGCAGACGTTTTATGCAGGTACTCTGGAGGCAGGACAGAGCATACAGGGCAGCATGGAACTCTATGCAGGGGCAAAAAATATGGAATCCATCAACGATACACTCGCGGGAACAGATGAGGAAAAGTACGGGAAAGTAGACGGAGCCCTGGTACTTGCGTACGAGGATGTATACGGCCAGACCTACAGCCAGGAGGTAAACTATAAAACAGAGATACAGCCGCCCAAAATTCTCAGCCTGAAGCCGGAGAAAAAAGAACAGGAGACGAATCAATGGTGGGTATCTGTCCTTGTATTGGCCGGTGCGGGCCTGCTGGGCATTCTTTTGATTCAGACATTAAGGATCAGAGGGCTGAAAAAGAACAATCTCAATACACATTAGAAGGGCAGGGAATCCGGTGAAAAGCAGTAAATTACAGGGGAGTATTTTTAAAATAAAGATTCTGGCTTTTGCCGGCATTCTGCTGCTGATCTGGTGCGGATACCGGCTGATAAAGACAGGCTTGGAGGAGCAGCAGGATTATGAATTTCTTGCAGTCAGCGAAGAGCAGGAGATACCGCAGGAATTTTTAGAAGAGCTGGCAGAGAGAAGAGGCGTGACAGTTGTTTCCGCAGTGTTGGATGTGCCTGTCCGTTTAGAGATAGAGGGATACCGGATGGAGGTGACAGCAGAAGCCGTGGATATGGAGACGTTTCCGCTTCACATTGAGGAATGCCTGACCGGGCTGGAGACCGGAAGTAAAATACCTGTCTTTTTCACTGCCCGGAGTCTGGATAACCTGACGGACAGATATTCCTATGCCATTACAAAAAGCAGAAAAAAAGAACTGCAGAACCGTGCGCTTGGAATGACTGTCTGTATAGCCGGAGCCGCTGCCGGCCCGGTGAAAGATGCTGCTTCAGACAGCAGCGGTAATACCGAACAGAACCGGCAGGTCCCCGCAGGGACGGAAGGAATCCTGGCCGCCCGTGTCAGGGGAGAGGATGGGCAGATCTATCTTTCTTATGAGAGCGGCAGGAAGCTTCTGGAAGCAGAAGGACAGAATGTCCAGGTGAAAAAGGTTTACATAAAACTACGCGGAAAATCAGCGGCGGACGCCCTCAAAAACAGCCTGCTAAGTGCCGGACTCAGAATGTGACACACAGCCTGCCGAAAGCAGTTTTCAAACATTTTCCAATCTAAAAAAAGCGTGAGACCACAACCAGGATCTCACGCTTTTGTCCGTGTACCGAATATAACCATCCATGCAGACAACACTGCCTACAGGCAAAAATTGCTGTTCAGAGAATAAATTTGATAAATATTGCTATCTTCCGAAATCAGCGGTATGATATATACCATAAGCCGGCCTGTCTGCAGAGAGCCTAATAGCGCCCAAAAGGATTGCTGAAGCTGTCATTTGGCTGTGGGGCAGGTTCCGGTCTGGGAGCATCCAGTTCTCCGGTCACATCCATGTAGAATACAGTACCGGCGGCTCTCATATATGGTGTCAGCCACAGAAATCCCACATAGCAGGAGAGCACACACAGCAGCATAAGAGGAATGAAGCTTAAGTCCATGCAGAGAAGGCGTCCTTTGTTTCCCTTCATAAGCCGCAGGCTTTCCTTCATTGCCTCCATGGCACTCATCTCGGTGTTGTCGAGGAGCAGATAGTCTGCAAGGCCGAAGAACAGGCCCAGTATCATGTTCACAACCATATTCGCCAGACTGCCGAATAGCATAAGGAGCAGAACCCCGTTGTCAGACATATTCTTATTCAGATAATTCGGAAGGTCAAAGGGCAGGGCAAAGACAAACTGTATCACCAGAAGGATCAGATGTACGATGATAAAACGGTCAGGGTGATGGGAGAAGGCAAAGAACAGGTCCTTCACCGCGAACGGCTCCTGACGGCTGATATTGAGCATCAGCTTGGCATAACCCGCGCCCACAACCGCTACCAGCAGGGAGACCATATAGTTCAGGAGCTGTGTAGTCACGATTCCCAGAACGGTGGTAGTGCTCATGGTGTTCACGATCAGCATGGAAGGCAGAAGACTGCACAGAACCATCAGAAGCAGTGCAGCCATGGGAGTGCCGTATCTTCCGGAGAGATTTTCACGGGCGATAAGCTTTATAGCAGCAGAATTTCTTTTCATAAAATAAAATCTCCATTCTTTCGTATTTAAGGAAATGGCCGGCTGTTCCGGCACGTTGTCATGACTATTATAACATAACTAAACGAGGTTACAAGAGGGTAAAATGGAACCGCGAATGAGTAAAAAAGAAGAAAAAAGCCTCTATATCCTGGGATGGATGCTGCTCGCAGCAGCAGTACTTCTTCTGGGGATCACAAAGGGCTTACATATGCAGATGAAAATCTTTTCCCTTCCCTGCGTCTTTAGGGAGCTGACAGGTTACTACTGTCCGGGCTGCGGGGGCACCAGGGCCTGCGCTGCCCTTCTGCAGGGAAAAATCGTGAAATCCTTTCTCTGCCATCCTGTGGTGCTGTACACGGCTGTCATCTATGGCTGGTACATGATCACACATACAATAGAATATCTGACCAGGGGAAAGCTGGCGGCGGGGATGCGGTACCGCGACCTGTATCTCTATTTAGCAGCCGCCATCATACTGATACAGTGGGTAGTGCGGAATCTCCTGAAACTGATATGGGGAATTGATATCCTGTAGTAACTGTGAAGGTACGGAACAGTTACATATTGTAAAAGCGTCCGGCATCGGAGCAGGCTCCGGTCAGACGCTTTTTCATGCAAACAATTTCATCAGATAAAATTATCACCCTCATCCGGTGCCGGATAATAGTGATCCTGGTCCCCGCCGGAATCAGGCAGGTCTTCTCCACCGTAGGGGGAAGTGCTGTTATCATAAGAACCGCCGCCCGGATTGGTGTTGCGGTACAGATAATCCTGCAGGAAGTTATAAATGTCATCCTCTGTATACTGCTCCGGATGAGTCAGTATATGCAGATACTGGCTGACAAAAGTGCGCCCTTCCACAGTGGAAAGCATGGTGGACGCAAAGAAAAGTATAATGGCAGCCACAATAGCAATTCCGGCGGAGGAAAGCGCCATACCGGCCTTCGCATTACCGGGACGTGCATACGTGCCCTTAGATATCACACCGAATAAAATGCCAAGTCCTCCGAACAGAAGTGCCAGAGGCGGAAAACAGCACATGGATACCAGGGAGAGGATTCCCATGGAGAGGGAGGCGGAGGCAAAACCGGGACTGCCTTGATAGATATGCTCTGCCGGCGGTTCCGGGTAGATGACCGGCCCCTGTGAGGGTTCCTGTCCGTATCCCATCTGCTGGTTATTTTCGTCATAAGGATTATTCATATAATCAAACCTCATTTCATGTATTTTCAATTGTATCATTACATTTTTCTCGTTTGTCAAACTACATTCTATCACGGATAGGAGAATTGGGCAAGACTGGGTTACTGTACACAGCTGCTGGAAAATATAAGCGGTAGTCACAAATAGGATATAAAAGGGCAGGATAAAACACTTTACAATTGAACATGGAACTATCCGATGCGCGATATGTAAAGTGAGGAATGGATGAACCATGAGCAGTGCTTATGATAAATTGTTAAATCGGTTGAATGCGTACAGGAAAATGCAGAACATGAGCCAGGAGAGCATGGGCAGTGTCATGGGAATTACGCAGAGTCATTACAGCAAGGTGGAGAACGGAAAGAAGATCATCTCCGGTGAGGAGCTGCATAATCTGGATATGAACGGCATTGATGTAGATTACCTGGTCTCCGGTATAAAAAGTCCACGCACAGTCCTGGATGATTTGATGGAAGCCTGCGGCAGGGAGAAAAAGGCGGAGCTGCTTCAGCTTATCGTGTGGACCATACAGCAGGGAATGGAAAACGCACAGATCGGAGGAAGTGCGGCGGTGCGCTGCACCAGGGAAATTGAGCTTCTGAGGTATCAGGTCTTCCCCCACACTTCAGAACATACGGTTTGGTACAGAATCCGCATGGCAAATGAAATGACCCAGGGCGAGATGGCAGAGGCGCTGGATGTGAGCGTTAAGCGCTACAGGGAGATCGAAAAAGGAAATACCAGGGCAAGCGCCGAGGTGGTGGCTGCGCTCTATGAGAACCTGGGCTACCTGCCGTCCATCATACTGGAGGAGGACGTGGTCAACCTGTCCAGCCTGAACCTTATATGGGAAGAATTTGAAGAAGAACTGCAGAAGGAACTGGAGGCATTTATCCGGAAGGGATGCGGCCTGTGGGAATGCAGACCGGGCGGGAGATTGAAATAGATCCTCCGCCTTTTTTATATGTTGCTGCTCCTTCCGTATCCGGAAGCGCATTTCACCATGTTTCCTTCTGATGAAGCAGATTTTCTTTCCATTTCGTATGACGCATGATATGATAAATAAAAGTAACGGTTCCGTATACCGGATAAAAATGGGAGGTTATAAATGGAATACTATTGCGGAATAGACCTGGGCACTTCCAGTGTAAAAGTCATGCTTCTGGGCGCCGACGGTACTGTGGCGGGCACAGAGTCGGCAGGATATGACATCAGGAAACACTCACCCTGTGAGGCAGAGCAGGATATGGAATATCTCTGGCAGCGGACAAGGCAGAGCATAGCGGCACTACTTGGAAAATATCCGGAGGCCGCGGCTCATATCCGGGGTATCAGCTTTTCCGGGCAGATGCACGGCATGGTGGCAGTGGATAAGAACGGAAAGCCGGTGCGGGACGCCATTATCTGGGCAGACCAGCGCTCCGGGGATGCCATAGGGCATATCTGGGATACCATATCTGAGAAGGAGTGGAAGAGGACTACCTTAAACACACTCTGTACAGGATTTCTCATCGCATCCCTGCTCTGGATGAGGGAGAATGAGCCGCAGCGATATGCGGAAACCGCCCGTGTCATGCTGCCAAAAGACTATATCCGGTTCCGCATGTGCGGTGAGATCGCCACAGATGTGACGGATGCCTCCTCCACAGGCATATTTGAGGTGGAAAAAAGACAGTGGGCCTGGGAGCTGATCGACAAACTGGGCCTGAGGCGGGAAATGTTTCCCTTCTGCGGGGAATCTTATGAGCAGGCAGGCCGCGTCAGCGGTTCCTGTTCCCGGGAAACGGGGCTTGCAGAGGGAACCCCTTTATTTTTAGGAGGCGGCGATTCCATGATGCAGCTCGCCGGAAACGGAATCATCAGGCCGGGGATACTCTCCTGTAATATCGGGACCGCAAGCCAGGTGGCCTGTGCCCTGGACAGACCCATACACGACACAGAATTCAGGACCAATACCTTCTGCCATACAGGCAGCGGACTGTGGGAGATACAGGGTTCCTCCCTAACCGGAGGCGTGGCGCTGAAATGGCTTCGGGACAACATACTGCATATGTCAGACTTTGAGGAGATGGCAGACCTTGCCGGGACAGCACCTGCGGGAAGTGATGGGCTTCTTTTTCTTCCTTATCTCAGCGGGGAGCGCTGCCCCTATAATGATCCAAATGCGCGGGGAATCTATTTCGGCATGAGTCTGTATCACAGCCGGGAGCATCTGATACGGAGCACCATGGAGGGTGTGATCTTCGGGCTGAAGGAATCCCTGGAGATATTCAAAGGCATGGGCATCCGGTTTGACAGGGTGACAGCATCCGGAGGCGGTGCCAGGGGACGGCTTTTCAGAGAAATCCAGGCAGATGTATTTGAGGCGGAGATCCACACGGCAGGGGAGGCGGAACAGGCATGTGTGGGCGCTGCCATGACCGCTGCTGTGGGCTGCGGCGCATTTTCCTCCTACGAGGAGGCGTGCCGTGCACTGCTGCGTCCGGGGACAGAGGTGACGGTTCCTGACAAGGAGCGTGTTAAAATATACCGGGAATGTTTTGCACGTTTTCAGGAGCTGTATCAGAAGAATGAAACGCTGTTTTCTTGACAAATCCCCTTCCTATTGATAAGGTGTTATAGTACCGGCCGGTAAGCGGTTCAACTGGCTGAACAGCTGCCGGGTTTGGATCAAGGAAAGTAACAGTTCAGTTTGTCTGAATTGTTGCCAAGGAAAAAAGGAGAAATACATGGATATCATTTTAGCATTGACAGAAGAACTGAAAGTGGAGAAGTGGCAGGTGGAAGCTGCCGTTAAACTGATAGATGAGGGAAACACCATACCGTTTATTTCCCGTTACCGTAAGGAGGCCACCGGCGCGCTGAATGACGAGGTGCTGAGAAATCTGTACGAACGCCTGAATTACCTGCGGAACCTGGAGGATAAGAAGACCCAGGTGCTCGCCAGCATTGAGGAGCAGGGCAAACTGACAGAGGAGCTGAAGAAGCAGATCCTGGCAGCCCAGACCCTGGTGGTCGTGGAGGACCTGTACCGCCCGTATCGTCCGAAGCGCCGCACAAGAGCCACCATTGCCAAGGAAAAAGGCCTGGAACCCCTGGCAAATATCATTTTGCTGCAGATGACAGACAAGTCCCTGGAAGAGGAAGCAAAGGCATTCTTATCCGAGGAAAAAGAGGTCAAAACCCCGCAGGATGCCATTGCAGGGGCAAAAGACATAGTGGCAGAGAGCATTTCCGATGAGGCGGACTACCGAATCCGCATCAGGGATATGACGGTGAAGAAGGGAAGGGTGGTTTCCGCTGCCAAGAACCCTAAGGAATCATCTGTCTATGAGATGTACTATGAGTATGAGGAGCCTATTGCAAAGGTGGCGGGCCACAGAGTCCTGGCCCTGAACCGCGGGGAGAAGGAAAAAATCCTCACCGTGAAAATTGAAGCTCCCACAGAGGATATCATCCGCTACCTGGAAAAACAGGTGATCACCCGCAGTAACCCCAACACCACACCTGTTTTAAGGGACGTGGTGGAGGACAGCTACAGCCGTCTGATCGGCCCTGCCATTGAGAGGGAGATTCGCAATGATATGACAGAGAAGGCAGAGGACGGAGCAATCAAGGTGTTCAAGAAGAACCTGGAACAGCTCCTCATGCAGCCTCCTATTGTAGGACAGGTCGTCCTTGGATGGGACCCGGCCTTCCGTACCGGCTGTAAGCTGGCAGTGGTAGACCCCACCGGAAAAGTGCTGGACACGGTAGTTGTCTATCCAACAGCCCCCACAACCCCGGCCAAAATCGCCGCGGCAAAAGAGACTGTGAAAAAACTCATCCGCAAATACAACATCACACTGATCTCCCTGGGCAACGGCACCGCTTCCAGAGAGTCTGAGCAGGTGATTGTGGAAATGCTGAAGGAGATAACCGAGAACGTGCACTATGTCATCACCAACGAGGCCGGAGCCTCCGTGTACTCTGCCAGCAAACTGGCTACAGAGGAATTCCCCAACTTCGATGTGGGACAGAGAAGTGCCGCATCCATTGCCAGACGCCTTCAGGACCCTCTGGCAGAGCTGGTGAAGATCGATCCGAAGTCCATCGGTGTAGGCCAGTATCAGCATGACATGAACCAGAAGAAGCTGGGCGAAGCCCTGTCCGGCGTTGTGGAGGACTGTGTAAATAAGGTGGGCGTGGATCTGAACACCGCCTCTGTATCGCTTTTGGAATACGTGTCCGGCGTCAGCAAAGCCATCGCGAAAAATATCGTGACCTACAGGGAGGAAAACGGCCGTTTTGAGGACAGAAAACAGCTTTTAAAAGTAGCCAAGCTGGGGCCGAAAGCCTTTGAGCAGTGTGCCGGCTTCCTGCGCATCACAGGCGGGAAGAATCCTCTGGATGCCACCAGTGTCCATCCCGAGAGCTATGAAGCAGCAGAAAAATTCCTGGACAGCATGGGAATGAAGCCTGCGGATATCTTTGGCGGCAATGCGGTATATTATGTGAAAGACTACAAAAAGATGGCGGAAAAGCTGGGCGTGGGTGAGATGACCCTGCGGGACATTGTAAAAGAGCTCACCAAGCCGGGACGTGATCCCCGTGAGGAGATGCCGAAACCTGTGCTGCGCACAGATGTCCTGGATATGAAGGACCTGAAAGAGGGCATGGTCCTCAAAGGAACGGTGAGAAACGTGATCGATTTCGGAGCATTTGTGGATATAGGTGTGCATCAGGACGGTCTGGTGCATATTTCCGAGATGACAGAGCGCTTTATCAAACATCCGCTTGAGGCAGTCAGCGTAGGTGACGTGGTGGATGTGAAAGTGCTCAGTGTGGACTTGAAAAAGAAGAGAATTTCCCTTACCATGAAAGGTATCTGAGAATTACTTCTTACACGTGGCTGTACTGCAGGACATGGAGTGAACAGTAAAATCTGAGGAAAACAGAAAGGAAGCGTCGAGAATGAATGCAAACAGAGTAAGGATTGAAAAGCTGCAGGAAGAAATGGCAGCAGCGGGCATGGACATGTATCTGGTATCCACCGCGGATTTTCACCAGTCTGAGTATGTGGGAGCATACTTTAAAGTGCGGGCCTGGCTGTCAGGATTCACCGGTTCCGCGGGAACCTTGGTGGTGACAAAGGACAGCGCGTATCTCTGGACAGACGGACGGTATTTTATCCAGGCGGGCAAAGAGCTGGAGGGCACCGGAGTGACCCTTATGAAGATGAGGGAGGAGGGCGTCCCCACAGTGGACGAGTTCCTGGAAAAAAATCTTCTGAAGGGCAGCTGCCTGGGATGTGACGGAAGGACCATCAGCGTCAGCCAGGGAAAGGCTTACGCGGAAATGATGGAAAAGAAACAGGGCCGTTTTCTGTGCCAGGATGACCTGGGAGGCAGAATCTGGAATGACAGACCGGAAATGTCAAAAGAGCAGGCATTTCTTGTGGATGTGAAATATGTGGGCAGGTCCAGAGAAGAAAAACTGGCAGATGTCCGCAGCATCATGAGAGAAAACGGCGCTGACATCCATCTTCTCTCCAGTCTGGACGATATTGCATGGCTTCTGAATATCAGAGGCAATGATATTGAATGCAATCCCGTGATCCTCTCCTATGTGATCCTCACAGAGAAGGATGTATTCTTTTATGTGCAGGAGGAGGCTGTTTCCGCTGAGATCCGCAGTGAACTGGAGAAAGCGGGAATCACGATCCGTCCGTATTATCAGGTATATGAGGATGTGAAGAAGTTTGCTGAGGAAAATACCGTGCTGCTGGATGAGGCAGTTGTCAACTATACTCTCTTTGAAAACATTCCGTCCGGCGTTAAGACTGTGAACTGCATAAATCCATCCAAGCCCATGAAGGCCATGAAAAATCAGGTGGAGCAGGAAAATGTGCGCAAAGCCCATATCAAGGATGCAAAGGCCATGTGCAGATTCATTTACTGGCTGAAACAGAATGTGGGGAAAGAGGAGATCACAGAATACAGCGCGGCAGAAAAGAGCTACGAGCTGCGTGCCCAGGACCCTGATTTCCTGGATCTGAGCTTTGGCACCATCTGTGCCTACGGCCCTAATGCAGCCATGTGCCATTATGCGCCCACAAAAGATGCCTGCGCCAAAGTGGAGCCGGAAGGATTCTTCCTCATTGACTCCGGCGGACAGTACTGGCAGGGGACCACAGATATCACAAGGACCATTGCGGTTGGAGCGCTGACACAGGAGCAGAAGGAGCATTTCACACTGGTGCTCAAGGGAAATATCCGTCTTGCAACTGCAAAATTCATGTATGGAATGGGCGGTGCCCATCTGGACTGTCTGGCAAGAGGCCCTCTGTGGGAGAGAGGTCTTGACTTCAACCACGGCACAGGACACGGTGTGGGATTCCTGCTGAACGTACACGAGGGACCCCAGAACATCAACTGGAACAGCGCCATCCGTCCGGGCGGCTATGTACCACTGGAGGAGGGCGTCCTGATTTCCGACGAACCGGGACTGTACCTGGAAGGCAGATACGGCATCCGCTGTGAAAATCTGCTCATGTGCCGCAAGGGCGGGAAGAATGCCTACGGTCAGTTCATGGAATTCGAGGTCGTGACACTGGTTCCCTTTGAGCGGGAAGCCATTCTTCCGGAACTTCTCGGCCAGGAGGAACTGAAATGGCTGAACGCCTACCACAAACATGTGTATGAAACCATAGCGCCGCTTCTTGACAGCGAGGAGGAGCGTGAGTGGCTGAGGGAGGCTACGGCTGAGATTTAAGGGATTGAGGTGAGATTATGGGACCGGTAAAGGATATTGCACTTGGCATACAGGATTACCGCAAGATCAGGGAGTATAATTACTACTATGTAGACAAAACACGTATGATAAGCGAATTTTTAAGGCGTGGGGCAGAGGTCACTCTGATCACGCGTCCGCGCAGATTTGGAAAGACGCTGAATATGTCTATGCTGGCAGAATTTTTGGATATTACAAAAAGCTCAGAAGGGATTTTTGAAAATACAGAAATTATGCAGACCTGTTTTGCAAAGGAAATGAATCAGTATCCTGTGATTTTCTTATCCTTTAAGGATGCAAAAGGCAATAGAAAATTACTGGTAAAACAGGTAAAACTTGCACTGCTGGCTGAATACCAGAGGTTTTCCTGTATATTTACCCATCTTCCCCATATTGAACAGGTGATATATGAGAGGACACTTCAGGAACTGCTGGATTATAATACGGGAAGTCTGTCAGGGATAGACAATGCACTGTATTTTCTATCAAAGACCGCCTGTAATTATTATGAGAGACCTGTGATCCTTCTGATCGATGAGTATGATACCCCGTTTTTGGAGGCGCATATTAACGGCTTTTATCAGGAGGTGCACAGTGAACTTGCAGTTATGCTGTCTTCTGCACTGAAGGGCAACGAGTACCTGCACCTGTCATTGCTCACAGGGATTCAGAGAGTGGCAAAAGAAAATATTTTCTCCGGTCTGAACAATCTTCTTGTTTGTACGGTCAAGGATCCTGAATTTGCTGATTGTTTTGGATTTACGACTGCGGAAACAGAATCTCTTCTGCATTATTACGGTCTGGAACTGGATGATGAAGTGAAGGCAATGTATAACGGATATTCCTTTTCCGGAGTAGATATCTATAATCCCTGGTCTGTTCTCAATTATGCACAGCGCAGGATACTGGAACCCTACTGGGTTAATACGAGCGAGAATAAAATGATCCGATCAGCAATGGAACAATGCGATAAACTGTTTTTCAGGAATTATGATAAGCTGATTGAGACAGGAACGCTGACAGCCTCGGTTCAGCCAGAGAATTCATTTTATGAAATGCCCGGTACATCCTCACTGTGGGGGCTTTTGCTGAATTCGGGAATGATCACGATCGTAAAACGGCTGGATCCGGGATATTATCAGATACGCATACCGAACAAAGAGGTAAGATCAGCTTTTATCGGCCTGACAGAATACGCATTGCAGATACAGGAAGGTTCTTTCAGCAATCTATTCGGTGCACTGCGCCAAAATGATGTGGAAAGTTTTATAGAACAATACCGTTCTATAATAGAGACACTTCCGTCGTATCACGACCTGAAGGATGAGAACAGTTATCATATGATGATGCTTGGTATCTGTATAATGCTTCCAGGAGACTATGATATCAATAGCAACCGGGAATGGGGCGAGGGACGAAGTGACATATTGCTTCGTTCCAGAAAAGAGGTGTACCCTCATGTGATCATGGAATTCAAGTACACAAAGGATGAATCCTGTGATCTGAAATGCCTGGCAGCGAAAGCTTTGGAGCAGATTGACCGGAGGCACTATACCTTTGGACTGGAGGGCAGTGTGCTGTGCATCGGACTGGCACACCGTGGAAAAAGTGTGGAAGCGATGTGGGAAATGAAGTAGAGCATAAAACGCTTATATCTGTATTTGGTTATGGATATAGGCGTTTTTTAAGAACCCTGTACCGCCGCCCAACCACCAAAACGGTACAGGTATGTGTCACCACCTGGAGGAAAAGATGAAAATACGAGAGTTACTTTTGATCACCCTGTCAGCAGGCCTTATCCTGCTTTCCGGGTGCGGCGCAGAGCAGAATCCTACAGTTACAGAAGAGGGAGAAGATTCCTATGCCAGAGCCTCCCTGTTCTGTGATGTGAATTTCTGGGAACCTCCTTCCTGGAGCACAGAGGAGGGAACCATCACCGGGGATATTACCGAAAAGACGGGCCTTGCCCTGGACATTACCGTACCACCCCAGAACGCGGATGCCCAGCTCAGCCTGATGCTTCTCAACGATGATCTGCCGGATATCATCTCCCTTACCAATGAGACCACGATCAGCCAGCTCATCACATCAGGGAAAGTCTGGGATCTGGAAGAGTTTTTAAAGCGTTACTGCCCGGAGTCCCATCTTCTGAAATCATTTCCGGAGGATATTAAGAGAGAGCTGATCAAACGGGACGGGGGCTGGTATGCCTATCCATCCCATATGAATTCCCAGGATTCCAGAAAGATCTGGAAGCCGAGTTCAAAGTTTTACGAGGACTGGACCAATTATAATGACAATAACGCAATCATCTGGAACAGGGAGCTTTTGGAGAAAGCAGGACTCACCGTGGAAGAGGTACAGACAG
The DNA here is from genome assembly GCF_040095955.1 of Blautia caccae. Taxonomy (NCBI): domain Bacteria; kingdom Bacillati; phylum Bacillota; class Clostridia; order Lachnospirales; family Lachnospiraceae; genus Blautia; species Blautia caccae. The sequence continues at coordinate 17,784 of NZ_JBBMFP010000034.1, forward strand.
AGGAGCAGGTTCTGGCAGCCTGGGATAAAATGAAAAATATGCATCTGGATGTGGACGGAGAAGCGGTGATCCCTCTTCTGGTGGACGGAAAAGGCTACATTGATCCCACAGTGAAATTCCTGGAATATACCTTTGGCGCCGAGCGGGTGGATGAAAATGGAAACTACCGGGATATCCTGCTGCAGCCTCAGGCAGAGCATGCACTGCTGTTTTTAAATGAAGCCATACGGAACGGCTATGCAGCCCCGGAACAGCTTACCTATGAAAATACCAAGATAAAGAGCCTGATGGCTGGCGGAAACGTGTTCTGTTTCATAGGAAATGTAGCCAACAGCGGGATTGATTTTACAAAATGGGTTTCCTCAGGCCCTGTCTTATCCTCCGGGGGGGAGACACCGGTGCTGGGCAAAAATCTGAGAGCTCCTACAGGCTGGCTGAGCACATTTGTATCAAAAGACTGCAGAAACCCGGAACAGGTAGCGGCATGGATCGATTATATGACCAGCGATGAGGGACTGCTGTTCTGGAGCTTTGGATACGAAGGCAGCGATTACCGGCTGGATGATGACGGCTATGTGGTACAGAGTGAAAAAGGGGAAGCCGCGTCTCTTGATTACGGACAGACCGGGCAGGGAGCCTGGTGGATGTTCGATAATTTTTCCTGGGAGAGAAGCATACTGCCCGAACCGGAGGAGGACAGCAGTACGGCAGCGGAAAAAGAGGTATATACAGCCTTTGGCAGTCATGACAGGACCGTGTCCTATGATGAGTCCCTGCTCCCTTTAACCGCAGAAGATATTCCTCCGGAGAGTGACGAAGGGATATTGGATGCAAAGATCAGAGCCTATGAAAAAGAACAGATACCGCGTATTATCCTGGCAGGGAGCCGGGAGGAGGCAGCGGCCCGGTACAGCGAGATGACAGAGACCCTGAAGCGTATGGGGATTGAGACATTGGACGCCTATAAGAATGAGATATATCAGAAAAACTGCCGGGAATATGGCGGTAGAATAGAGAAAGTAAACGTGGAATGAGGGAGAGAACAGCAATGAGGAAGAGATTAAAGGACAGTCTGTGGCTTCAGCTTATCGCGTTCACTGCTCTTATTATGTTCTTTTTACTGGCAGCCTACGCGGTTACCGACAGCTATTCCGGCAAGATACTGCGGGACCGGACCATAGACCTGAATGATAAGATACTGCTCCAGGTAGAAGGAAAAATGGAGGATTTCCATGATACACTGAACCATGTGGCAACATCCATGGCCTATGCGCCCACAACATACGATTATTTTACTATGGACCCGGTGGCAAGAGTCATGGTCTCAGAGGATCTGTCAGAGATATTTTCCAACACGGTTTTACTGGAAAGTGACATAGCCGGGATCTATCTCTATGATACTTCTTTGAATCAGATTGCTGCCATGGGAAAGGCGGCAGATAACCCGGATTTTGTCCAATCGCTGAAGAAGCAGATGGAATTTGGCGATATATTTTATCTGAATCAGGCGGGGGTTCCCTTTTATACGGTTTATTTTCCCGTCTATGATCTGAACAACAGGCAGTACGGCATTCAGACCGGAATGTGCGTTATGATGATGCGGACAGATAATCTGTCCGGGCTTCTGGAGGATTCCCAGGCCACAGAGAATACACAGGTGTTTCTGCTTGACGGAAACAACCAGATCATAGCGTCCAGAGGGAACAACGGCCTGGAAGAACTGGACAGAAGTATGATGAGGAGCACGGACGAATTCTATGTAAAAGTGCGCAGTGTACGCATGGACGGGTGGAAAGTGGTCAGCCGCATACCGGAGAGTGAAATGAACAGCAGCATGGATGACGGCAAGAAATTCGTGACCATAGCCTATGTGCTGGCATTTGCGCTGCTGATACTGCTGGTATGGTTCTGCTATAAGCGGTTTGTGGGGCCTCTTCACCAGGTTGACCTGTTTATCCAGAAGATAGTAGACAGGCCGGAGGAGAGAATGGAGATCGGCAGGGAGGATGAGATCGGCACGGTGGTGCAAAGCCTGAACCATATGCTGGATGCCAGGCAGAAAATGAATCAGGAGATCCAGGAGTCACAGAGGAGAATGTACGAGGCGGAGATCGCCAAAAAGCAGCTTCAGGTCCTGGCTTACCGCAATCAGATCAATCCTCATTTTCTGTATAATACCTTTGAATGCATCTGCTCTATGGCGCTTTACTATGAGGTGGATGACATTGCGGAGATCACCATGGCGCTGTCCAAGGTTTTCCGCTTTGCCGTAAAAGGAGAGAATATTGTCAGTGTGGAGGAGGAAGTCAGCTATATACGGGAGTATGCCAAGATCATAGACTACCGTTTCATGGGAAAGATTGATGTGGACATTGAGATGGAGGATGCTGTGAAGGAAAAGCGGGTGATCAAACTCATGCTGCAGCCTCTTGTGGAAAATGCAGTGTTCCACGGCCTGGAACAGAAGCTGGAGGATGGAGAGGTGAATGTATCCATACACATGCATGGAGAGGACCATATTATGTTTGTGGTGGAAGACAACGGCTGTGGGATTGAACCGGCAAGGCTTGTGTGGATGCGTGACAACCTGGACAGCAGACCCACGGGACAGAAGGGAATCGGGGTGGCCAATATCTATCAGAGGCTGAAACTGTTTTACGGGGATGATGTGGTCTTTCAGATCGAGAGCAGACTGGGAGAAGGAACCAGGATCACAATTATAATACCGGATGAGCTTGAGCCTGTTTGAAGAAAGGAGAAGGGAATATGTACAGGATTTATCTGGCAGATGATGAAACATGGGTAGTAATCGGTCTGAAAAAGCAGATTGAGAAATCAGGGCTGCCGTTTCAGGTGATCGGTGAGGCGAACAATGGGGTGGCGGCCATGGAGGAAATTTTGGAGAAAAAGCCTGACATTCTGATAACGGATATCCGCATGCCGGGACTGAACGGCCTGCAGTTACTGGAAAAGCTCAGGGAAAAAGGAATCGCTGTGAAGGTGATCTTCATCAGCGGCTATGCGGAGTTTGAGTACGCCCAGTCCGCGCTCAGAATGGGGTCTTTTGACTATCTGCTGAAACCGGTGGAACAGGAGAAATTAAACCAGGTTCTGATAAGGCTGCTTGCCGCCTTCAGACGGGAGCGGGGAGAGGAGGAGGAGACTGCCCCGGAGGAACCCATCAACTCCTCAATGATGAATCAGATAATCCGGGAGATACAGGAGAGATATACGGAAAACATCACACTCTCCGGTCTGGCGGAAGCACACGGAATCAGTACAGGCTATCTGAGCAGCCAGTTAAAGGCAGAGCTTGGCCTCTCCTTCTCGGAATACATTACCTCAAAACGTATCCAGAAGGCAAAGGAACTGCTGGCGGATGAAAGTCTCTCCGTGGAGTCCATTGCAGAGCAGACGGGATACAACGATTACTTCTATTTTATTAAAGTGTTTAAGAAAAATACAGGAATCTCCCCCAGCAAATACAGGAAGAATCTGTAGGAATGGACAAATTATGACAATATTTTTACCGGGAACCAAAAAAAGTACCAAAATAAAAAAATATTTACATGTGCATATTGTGATTCACACTTTATAATATAGATAAATCGATTGGTGAATATGACAAAGCAGCAAGCGAAAAGATTTTTCTTGTAGAAATCGGTTTCATATATTATACTGAACATAATATGCCATGGCCCGAAAAGGTATCCGGCAGTTACCTATTAATAATATATGAACAGGTGAGACAATGGGAAAAGAAAGAGTAAGTATGTATCATATCGCAAAGGAAGCAGGAGTATCCCCGGCGACCGTTTCCAGGGTTCTGACAGGCAATGCCAATGTCAGCACAGAAAAGCGGATCAAGGTGGAGGCTCTGATCAAGAAGTATGATTTCCGGCCGAATGCCATGGCGCGCAGTCTGAGCAGTACAAAGACGAAGCTCATGGGTTTCCTGATCCCGGATATCAGAAACCCCTTTTATGCAACACTTGCCGTGGCATGTGAGAGGGCTGCCAACGAGAGAGGATACAGTCTGATGCTCAGTAACTATCTGAACGATATGGAGCTTCAGGAGCAGAACCTGCAGAAGATGATCGAGATGCGGGTGGATGCACTGGTCATGATCGGAGGCAAAGTGGACGAGATGGTATCAGACGAGGAATATGTGGAGAAGATCAACCAGATCACAGACACAATCCCCGTGGTGATCACAGGTAAACTGGACGGCAGTGACTGCTATCAGGTTAATATAGATCAGAAGAAGGCAATGGAGACCGCAATGGAGCATCTGATCTCCTTGGGTCATGAGAAGATTGCCCTCATCGGAGGCCGCAGAGATGTAAATTCCACTTATACGAAACGGGTCACTTACAGAAGCAGCCTGAGAAAGCATGGAATCGAATTTTCCCAGGATGATATTGTGGAGACACCGGAGTATTCCGTAGAGTGCGGACTGCAGGTGATGGATGGGATTTTTGACAGCGGGAAGCCGCTTCCCACTGCAGTTATCGCGATCAACGATTTTATGGCAATGGGCATCGTGCAGTCGATTCGCCGCCATGGGCTTTTAATACCGGAGGATATCTCGATTCTAAGCTTTGACGACACGTTTATTGCGGAGGCCGAGACACCGCGTCTGACAAGTGTGGGATATAATTACGACAGATTTGCAAACACTCTGGTGGATACTGCCATTCTGGCCATAGAGGGAAAGAATCCGCCGAAAATGCAGCTCATACCGCCTAAGCTGATGATCAGGGAGTCCACAGCAGTGAGATAACAGATTAAGAGACAGCATAAGATACTCACCGGATACAGTGGTAAAATAATAATCTTATTGAAACGGGTTTCAACATGAGGGGTGTGAGGTTCGTTGAGTTACATAAAAACATCTGCTGCAAAGGAGCAGTTGTAATAAAAGATAACAAGAACAGGAGGAAATGTACGTGCGTTCAACCTAGAAAAAGCAGTAAATCAGCCATTTATTGAAACCGATTTCAAAAAGAGGAGGAGAATGATGTGAAAGCAACGAAAAATAAAACAGGAACAGCAGTTATGGCGGGCAGGAAAAAGCCTTTCTGGAAAAAGGTAAAAGATAACAGGACCCTGCTGCTGATGTGCCTTCCTGCTGTGGTGTTTTTTATAGTCTTTAATTACTGCCCCCTGCCGGGTGTATACATAGCATTTACAAATTATAATTTCCGTGATGGAATTTTCGGAAGTCCTTTTGTGGGGCTGAAGAACTTTGAATTCCTGATCCAGTCAGGAGAACTGTGGAAACTGACCAGAAATACCCTGCTTTATAATGTGGTATTTATTGTTCTGGGAAATGTGGTGCAGATCACGCTGGCTGTTATGCTGAATGAAGTGCGCAATAAATATTTTAAGAAAGTATCCCAGACGATCATGTTTCTGCCGTACTTTATCTCCGTAGTATTGATCGGAGCCATCGCGTTTAACATCCTGAATTACGACACTGGCGCGCTGAACACCCTGCTCCGCGAGACGGGCGGCGATCCGATCAAGATATACAGTATGGCCGGCATATGGCCCTTTATCATTATTTTCTGCCAGATGTGGCAGCAGACAGGATACGGTTCCGTCGTCTACTTTGCAGCTATCTGCGGAATTGATTCCGGTATGATGGAAGCTGCCGAGGTGGATGGGGCAACAAGCTGGCAGAGGATCCGCTATATCATCCTGCCAAGCCTGAAACCTACCTTTATCATTCTTCTGCTCTTTGCCCTGGGCGGTATCATGAAGGGTAACTTCGGATTATTCTGGAACCTGGTGGGCAATAATTCACAGCTCTTCCAGTCAACGGATATTATCGAGACATTCGTTTACAGGACCATGACGACGCAGAACAACTTCTCAACATCATCTGCAGTGGGGCTGTACCAGTCCATTTTCGGATTTGCCCTTGTTATGTTCAGCAACTGGCTGGTAAAACGGATCGATCCGGATTACGCATTATTCTAGGAGGTGGATTAAGTGCAGAATCAAAATAAGACAAAAATAAAACAGGACACCAGTACCCTGGTTGTGAAAATAATTTCGTATCTGGTGATCACAGCGTTTGCGCTGATATGCCTATTGCCGTTTATTCTTATCATATCGGCTTCGCTGAGCACGGAGAGCGTCATTATGAAGGAAGGCTTTGGCCTGCTTCCGAAAGAGTTTACGCTGGATGCGTACACCTGGGTGTTCCGTTTCCCGAAAATGATACTGGGTTCTTACGCAGTCACCATTCTGCTGACGGTCTGCGGAACCCTGGTGGGGCTGTTCGTCATTGCCATGACCGGATATGCCCTGCAGAGAAAGGATTTTCCTTTTAGAAACGCGATTTCCTTTTTTATCTACTTTACAACCCTGTTTTCCGCAGGTATGGCGCCCACTTTCATCTGGGTATCCAGATATCTGCAGTTAAAGGGAACCTATTTTGCCGTGTTCTTCCAGCTTCTCATGACACCGTGGCTGATCATTCTGATGAAGAACTTTGCAAAATCAGTACCGTTTGAGATAACAGAGTCCGGTAAGATCGACGGGGCCGGGGACTTCAGGATTTTTATTTCCCTTGTTCTGCCCATGCTGAAACCGGCACTGGCGACGGTTGGCCTGTTTCTGGCCCTGGGATACTGGAACGAGTGGTATCTCTCCTCCCTGTATCTGGGTTCAGAGGTAGATTTCAAACCGCTGCAGTATTATCTGTACAATATCATTAACCAGGCAGCCGCGCTTAAGAATTCCATGGCCGGCGCAGCCGTCACTGTTGCGGACCTTCCGTCCAATACGCTGAAAATGGCAACCGCAGTGGTGGCAACAGGCCCGATCATATTTTTATATCCCTTTGTGCAGAAATATTTTATCTCCGGTATCACCGTAGGCGCTGTAAAAGGATGACAGTATTATATGTATGATATGAATTTCCCGTATAGGGATTTATATGAATCAATTATAATAAGTGGAGGATCAAAAATGAGAAAGAATACGACAGTAAAACGTACTCTGGCCCTGACAATGGCAGTATTGATGGGAGCAAGCCTGGCTGGCTGCGGAAGCAAAAGTGAGGGTGCAAGTTCCAAGGTAAAGGAGGACGGAACCATTGACACTTCCAGTCATGAAGTGATCAACATGCTGGTTCTGGGAAACAAGCCGTCCAACGGCAGATGCGAGGAAATGTTAAAGGAACTGAATAAAGTTCTGACCGACAAGGTAAATGCAGAGCTGGAGCTGACTTATGTAGAATGGGCTGACTGGCAGACACAGTATAATACCCAGCTTCTGAGCGGCGATGCCTCTCTTGATATCATCACAACCGCCACAGACTGGCTGTATGGCTGGGAAAACGCACAGAAGGGAGCATTCCTGCCGCTGACAGATGACATGCTGAAGACCTATGCGCCCAAGACCTATGAGCAGGTAGAGGCAGACGGTAACTGGGATATCTGTAAATTAGACGGCGAGATCATGTTCATTCCGGAAGACAACTACACCCAGTATACAAATCATGGAATGATGTACCGCGGTGACTGGGCAAAAGAGGCCGGAATCCCGGATGGCACCATCACAAAATTCGATGAAATGACTACATATTTCAAATGGGTAAAAGAGAACAAACCGGATGTGGTTCCGTGGGATGCGGGAAAGAACAATCTGGGAAGCCTTCTGGAACCTTATATCTTATCAAACACAAATTACCGCCCGCTTGTAGGATGCAATGCAGGAAACTATGAATTCTGGTTCACATCCAAAGAAGATCCGTATATTGTTTCCTCCCCGTATATGGAGGATGACACCATCTATGAAGCAGCAGAGCTGATGAAAGAGTGGAACGAGATCGGTGTATGGCGTGAGGATGCTATGAATTACGACGGGGATACCAGAGTAGAAATGTATGCAGGTACCTGTGCAGCAGACCAGCACCACAGCCAGACCTACTATACACAGGTAAAACCCAACATGGATGTCAAACAGCCTGGTTCTGATGTAAAGATGTATTACTGGGGACAGGAAAACAACAATGTGTCAAAACCCATCAAGACCCACGGTGCGGCAGCCATCAGCGCCAATTCCAAACATCCGGAGAGAGCTCTTATGGTTTACGATCTGCTCCGCAACGATGAAGAATGCTACCGCTACATCAATTATGGTGTGGAAGGAACCGACTATATCGTAACAGATGACGGCAAACTGGCATATCCGGAAGGATGGGATGAGGCCACAGACAAAGTGGATGCAAACTTCTGGTGCGGACGTAACGATGAACTGGAACTGCAGAATGAGAGCTGGTGGGACGGAACCCAGGATATGATCGACAACTACGACAAGATTGCATACGACTATGAATTTGAGAACCTGATCATTGACAAAAACGCCATCGAGACACAGCAGGCAGCCATCGCAAACGTATTGTCCGAATACCTTCCGCAGCTTGGATACGGAAAATATGAGGATCCTGCAAAGGCGATCGACGAGATGAGAGAAAAACTGAAAGCAGCCGGTTACGATGAAGTAAAAGCATCAATCCAGAAAAATATTGATGATTTCAAAGCAGAAAAGTGATAAAATCATAAGCAGGAAGTTTTTGTAAATAAGCATGGGAATACCAATACTGGCGCAGCTAAAAGTGTCCGGCATTTGGCATTCCCATTTGCTGTATGAACAATGCAAAGTTCAGAGAGGAGCAGAAAGTGGAAAAATTTGAGATAAGAGAAGATTTTTATCTGGATGGAAAAAAGATCAAGATCATTTCCGGAGGAATGCATTATTTCCGTGTGGTACCTGAATATTGGAGGGACAGACTGGAAAAATTAAAAGCGCTGGGATGCAATACGGTGGAGACTTACATACCCTGGAACCTGCATGAGAAGGAGAAGGGACAGTTTGATTTTGACGGTATTTTAGATATTACCCGCTATGTGAAGACAGCGCAGGAGCTGGGGCTGATGGTGATATTAAGGCCGTCCCCGTACATCTGCGCGGAGTGGGAGTTCGGCGGACTTCCCTATTGGCTTTTAAAAGAGGACAACATGCGTCTGCGCTGCATGTATGAACCGTATCTGAAGCATGTGAGAGAATACTACGAAAAGCTCTTCCGGGTCATCGCACCGCTGCAGATCACCCAGGGCGGACCGGTGATCATGATGCAGGTGGAGAACGAGTACGGTTACTATGGCGATGACAGGGAATACCTGGAATACATGAAGAATCTTATGATCGACTGCGGATGTGAGGTACCCCTTGTCACATCGGACGGCCCGTGGGGGGATGCCTTTGACTGCGGAAAAGTCGAGGGCGTACTGCAGACCGGAAATTTTGGCTCAAAGGGAAAAGAACAGTTCTCCATTATGCGGGAGAAAATAGGAGACAAGCCCCTTATGTGCATGGAATTCTGGGTGGGCTGGTTTGACAATTGGGGTGTGGAGTGCCACCAGACAGGAGATCTGGAGGAACACGTGAAGGATCTGGATGAAATTTTATCGGAGGGTCATGTCAATATCTACATGTTTGAGGGCGGTACCAATTTCGGTTTTACCAATGGTTCTAATTATTACGATGTACTGACCCCTGATGTAACATCCTACGACTATGATGCGCTGCTGACTGAGGATGGCAGGATCACGCCGAAATACCAGGCATTCCGCCAGGTGATCAGCAAATATGCAGAGGTTCCGGAAGTTACTCTGAGCACAGAGATAAAAAGAAAAGATTACGGTACCCTGAAGGTATCCGGAAAGACAGGTCTCTTCGGAAATCTGAAAAATATTGCAGAACCTGCTGCAAGTGTATACCCCCGGTCCATGGAAAAACTGGGACAGGGATACGGATATATCATGTATGAAAGTCTTTTGAAATGTGAGGGGCCAATCGAAAAAATCCGTCTCTGGGGCGCAAACGACAGGGCAAATATGTTCGTGGATGAGAAGCCGGTACTGACACTGTATGACAGAGAGCTGCTGACAGAATATGAGTTTGAAAGCCCGATACAGAAGGGAGAAAAAATCTCTATTCTCATGGAAAATATGGGGCGCGTAAATTTCGGACCCGCGCTGGAACAGCAGCGTAAGGGGATTGACAGAAGTGTGCAGATCAATGGACACCAGCACTATTATTGGACGGAATACTGCCTGCCCATGGAGGATTTAAGCGGGCTGGACTTTGATGTTCCGGTAAACGAAGGAGAGCCGGGATTCTATGAGTTTACATTTGAGGCGGAGGAGACAGGGGATACCTTCCTTGATTTCTCAGGATGGGGAAAAGGATGTGTTCTGGTCAATGGATTTAATATAGGCCGTTTCTGGGAGATCGGTCCGCAGAAGCGCTTATATATACCGGGACCGCTTTTGAAAAAGGGACAGAATACCATCCTTATTTTCGAGACAGAGGGGAAAGCGCCGGGCACGATCGCCCTTTGCGAAGAACCGGATCTTGGCTGACAAAAAGAGGTGCCTGCAGTAAATGTATTATGAGATCAACGCAAATATCCTGCCTCAGATCCGCCTGGTGGACACAGCGGTATTGGAACCGCCCTATGTGCACAGAAGGCGGCAGCCGGATGAATATATTCTTTATATCATGAAGCAGGGAGTGCTGTATCTAAAGGAAGACCAAAAGGAGTATGAGCTTCGGCAAGGAGACATACTCCTTTTAGATACAGACTTTGTGCATGAGGGGATTAAGGCCTCAGAATGCGAGTATTTTTATATCCATTTCCGCCATCCGCAGATATGCAGAAGGGATGAGGACCAGGAGTTTATGGAAAATCTTCTGGAAATCCGGGGCAGTTGTCTGCAGCAGGACAGCGGTTCCTACAAAAGGTACCGGGATGACTGCCTTTGGCTGCCGAAATTCGTCTCCCTGGGAAAAAAGAGCGGCTATCTGCGGGTGCTGCAGTTGATTCAGGAAGCCATGGAGCAGCACAGGAACCAGATGGAAAATTACAAGACAGCCTGTGAATGCAGGTTTATGGAGGCACTGGTGACAATCTCCAGGGAGGCATTGTCTTCCTGGACGGTCAGGCCCACTCATGGGATTCCATCCTCCTATCACAGAGTCCATGAGCTGCTGAATTATCTCAATGAAAATTACCACCGGCAGATATCCGGTGCAGGGATCGAGGAGGAATTTTCCTGTAATTTTGATTATCTGAACCGGGTGTTCAAAAAGAATATCGGAAAAACTATTTTCGTCTGCCTCAACGAGATACGGATACACCGCGCCATGGAACTGCTCGCAACCACATCCATGAAGATATCCGCTGTGGGATACCGGGTGGGATTCAGGGACGACGGGTATTTTTGCAAGGTGTTTAAAAAATATACGGGGATATCACCGGGGCAGTATGGGACTATGGCGGGGGTGCGGCAGTGTGTGGGGAAGAAGAAAGAGACAGCAGGAGATCGCTGATAAGGCGATGTCCTGCTGTTTATATAGGATTAGTTTTTAAGTTATTCAGCGAGCAGGAATAAGAACTTAACAATGGTATTAAATACGTTCCCAATCACCTAAGGGTTTATTGGCAGAGAAATTATATAATCGCCTATAAATTATATTATTGACTTTTTTATATTGATATCCAATAATATCTTTTTTAGGTAACACGGTACTATCAATTGATGACGCGGTATTTATTGAGAAATCATAAGAAGAATTATTAATGGCGGGGCAAATTGACAAGATAAACATAGAGCTTGTTAAACAAATAAGTATTCTTTTTTTCATTTAAAATCCCCTTTCTCATAAATAGGCAGGTCTTTAAAATCATTTGGAACTTGTGTTAAATCTTCTGTAGTATAAAAATATTCTCCATTAAGATATAAATCAAAAAAATTTCCATTTTTTAAGTAATAAGAGTTGTCCTTTTCTAAATAAAATACATCATCTCCATTCTGGTCGTATTCCGGTAAATTACGCGCTTCAAAAACGAAAGTGAAGGAAAATATGAAGAGTATTACTGCAAATGCAATAAAGGTATTTGACTTTTTTTTATGTTTCCATTTTTCTATATAATAAAATCTTTGCCGAAGGTTCTTTTTATTCGACAAATTACATAAGGCGTAATAAGAAGTTTGATCCATCACTTGTTTTCTGTTACTTTGGGCATGTCTCAATGTTTTTAATATACTGTTGGCGTAGTCAAGTCTGTTTTGGGTTGGAACTATAGCTTCCATTGAATGATCTACATATAATTCCTGAATTTGTTGTAACATGGATGGTAACAAAATGGATACACATACATTCCACCAGTGAATACAGGAAATAAAATCCATAATGACTTTTATCCCCCAGTCCCGATGTTTAATATGTATTAATTCATGTAATAAAACACAGTAAAGTTCCGTTTCTGTAAACTCAATGTTAGGTAGTAATATTACCGGATGAAAGAGGCCGAAAGCAGCAGGGGTGGATATCCCTTCCATTTTGATCACTTCAATGTTATGATTTTTACTTTTAAAAACATTTAGAAATGCTCTTTGATACACCTGGTTGATATTATTTGATGATAATCTGGGCATTTGAGAAATTTTTTGTTTTAAGCGATAATACCCAACGGATTTTTTGATAAATAAGAATGATCCTATAACAATCCACATGATGATTATTAAGTCCAAGACAGAAAAAGAATGATGGTTCTCATAAGTGACAGGGGTCATAATTATTTTCTGTATTGCCGGTATTATCACTAATGATTCATATGTCTTAGTTAGTCCGGGTTTATATATATCCAGTGGAAAACACCCTCTTATGATGGTTAAAATCATTAATATATAAACACTTAGAATCCCCACTTTTTTTAATAAATAGTTCCATCTTAATGCAATGTAAAGGATAATACTGAGAAGGGACATGGATATAGAACACGTTATTAATGCAGGTAACGATAACTCCATATTTTAGCTCTCCTTTGATTTAAGATTATCAAGTAGTCTTTCCATCTCATCTATAAACGCAGCATCTAAATGTTTGCCATTAGCTAGTGTAGAACAGTATTGTAAAATCCCATCTTGAGGGGTGGGACTTTCAACAATCATATGCATTAATTGTTTTTGTGCCTCATAATCTTCTTGTTGTATTATGGGTATATATCCCCTCCCTGTTCTTGTTGCTGTTTTAATAATAGAGTCTACCTTAATATACCCCTTTGATGTAAGTGTTTTTAAAACCTTTACAACCGTGTTTCTGTTCAATTCCGGATTAGTCTTTAAGATGTCAGAAATTACGCAAGGGTGCCCTATACCCCAGATTGTATACATGACAGCTTCTTCTTTTTCAAAAAGTGATATCATATTATCCTCCTTTCCTTATAAGAATAAGATGTATTGCACAAAGTGTCAATATAAATAATTGGCAAAAATGTACAAAGTTTATAAAGGTAATTTGATTACATTATATTAATGTTGACGAGTTGCTATTGATATGGTATTGTCAATACATGATTATATGTAAAACAGATTATTTAATATATTCGAGAAAGAGGGGATTCCATTGTGAAGAAGTTGATTTTAAGATTTATCATATTATATGCGATTTTGGGAGTGGGACTGATTTCTTGTGGCAGTAAGGAACAGCTCTCTTCAGTGGATTCAGAAAAAGAAGCAAAGACAAATGCCAGTCAAGAGTCAAAAAGTGCATTCTTTGATTCATCGGTCACTGCATTCACAAGAAAAGAAGAAAACATCAGTATAGATGCTGATGTGGTGATTCCGGATGCAGTAAAGGAAAACACGGTTTACTGTGCATCGGGAGAACCTCTGCCTTTGAGTGAAATGAGTGAAGAGATAAGAAATGATCTGCTTCCGCCTGATATTTCCCTGCAGTTTGATCATGAAGACGACAGCGCCTTTTTTTCTCTGGAAAATTTAGAGGATATAGATAATGCATTTGTCCTTGCTTATAATAATTCCTGTGAATTTATAGTAAATTCCGGATTATATCAGCATTACTCCAACTGCATTGTCACAGAAACCTTTGCAGAAGAATATAATGCAGATTTATACCAGAAGAAAGAAAATCTGGATTTCATGAGCCAGGCAGATGCTGCAGATACTGTCCGCCGGCTGTTTAAAAAGTATGGCATCAATCTGGGCGAGGTGGTAACTGCTTATGTTATGGATCATGAGACCATGCAGCAGGAAGAGGATACAACAGATATCAGCGGAGAAGCAGACCCCTCCCTGAAAAAAGAATCCTGGTCTTCGGCAGATGATACCTATTATTTTTATTTTCGGCAGGAATATAACGGGATTCCTATTATCTATAATCTTTACACGGGTCAGGGATTTGAAGACGGGGAGGAGGCCACAGTTATGTTGAATCCATCCGGCATAGTAGGGGCTGGTATTCAAGGATGTTATGCGTGGACACAGACGGATGCGGTGGATTTAATATCACTTGATAAAGCGGCCGACACATTTTTTGAAAACTATAAGGGCCTTGTCGGTACCTCCTATGAGGTAAAACGGATTTCTTTCATGATGGATATAATTCCGGGGAAGGATTATACGGCTGAATTAAGGCCGGTATGGGTTTTTGACACGACAGTTTCGGGTGAGGATTATTCTTTTGAAAGTAAAATAGTTATAGATGCTGTGAATGGTCAGGAATTGACAGTTTAACCGGACTGCTCAGTTGGAGGTTGGGGCAGACAGCTTTGGCGGCTTTTGCACTCAACCTCCCGGGCATAGAAGAAATATTTAGAACTCTGGGTTTATATAAAACAGGAGAATTATATGGGAATTTTTCGAATGGATATGAAGAGGGCTTTTCTAAATAAGAGGTTTGTACTGATCGTTCTGGCAGCAGCGATTTTATGGTACTGGAACAGCCGGAGGTTTTTCCTGGAAATGGATGTTTTGGGGATATTCTTTGGAACAGTGGGGCGGAGTACAGTTGTATATATTACTATGGCAGTCTGTAATGGTGTTTATGGATTAAGCGTATGTGAAGATATGCAGGACCATGAAATTAAAAATATACTCTGCAGGGTTTCACTTCAAAAATATGTAATATCCAAAGTATTGGTCTGTGTTATTGGAACTATTGCAGTCTATTGCCTGGGAACTTTTTTGTACCTGGCTTTTGAATTGACCCAGTATCCGCTGGTATCAGACAGCGGCCTGGCTGTGGAAAATTTAAAAGAGATTACAACCTTTGGATTTATGCTTCCTGAGCACACAATGGGATTTATCTTTCTTCAAACGCTGGTGAATGGAATCTGCTGCAGTTGTATGGCGGCGGCATCTTTGGCTTTGTCTGCTTATATACGGGATGGCTTCCTGGTATTGTGTGTACCGCCTGTCTTATTTTTTATCTTGATTTTTGTTTCCAATTATATAATAAAATTTTCTGCAGATGTGGAAAGTATGTTTTGGGTGGTCAGTACCAATCAGCCCTGTACTCTGTTCTTTCTGTATATTGCCATATTTGCACTCTGTTTTTACATAGGTTCCTGCATTTTGTTGTATTTTGGGATCAGGAGGTACGAGTATGAAGCATAGACATCGTATTCTGCGGATAACCAGATATCAGTTAATACAATTGATCCGCAATCCCAGACTATATATGATCGTTATCTGTAATTTCATATTTTTAAGTACATTGATGTCTTCCCTCCGCACATTTTTGGAAATGCATCAGTTGAAAGCAACTCCTTTTTTATTCAGCTTTTTATTTATCCATCCATCGGTTATTTTCTGTTTTCTGGCAGGGGTGGCTCTGTTGTTCAGCAATGCACCGTTTTTTAACCGCTCCCAAATGTTTTTGACCATAAGAACCGGAAAAATCGTATGGGCAATGGGACAGATATGTTATATTGTTTTGGGCAGCGTGTTATATTTTCTTATGCTTTACCTTATGAGTTTGATTTTTCTGTTTCCCCATATTTCATTCAGAAATGAGTGGGGTAATGTTTGGAATACATTGGCACGGACAGATGCGGGACTTAACAGCGGAATCCCTTTGTTGGTGCCTGTAGATATCTTGAATCGGTTTAAGCCTATGGAGGCCCTGGGCTGGACCTGTCTGATGGGAATTTTAAATGCGGTTCTGATTGGATTGGTGTTGTTTTTCTGCAATCTGTTCCTGAGACGTGAGGCAGGGATTGCGGCCGCAATGCTGGTGCTCCTGGCTCCATACCGCCTTTCTTTTATGCCGACCCCTATTCATTATCTGGCAACCGCGGCCTGGCTGGACCCCTCGTATCTGTTTTACAGTCCCACTTACAGAGGCCCTGACGCCATACAGCAAATCCTTATTTTGGGTGTCTTGATCACCATATTGTTCCTGGGATGTATATACGGTATCCTGCACAAAGATCTTCCGGAGGTTGAAGAATGAACCATACCATAGAAGTGAAAAATGTTTACAAATCATTTAAAAATATTGAGGTTCTGCATGATGTCAGCTTACAGGCAGATGCGGGGAGTATTTGCGGAATCATAGGAAGAAACGGCTCCGGGAAGACGGTGCTTTTTAAATGCATCTGCGGCTTTTTGCAGACAGACAGGGGTGAGATACAGATAGAAGGAAAAGCTGTGGGAAAGGACAAAAGTACCCTGTCAAATCTGGGAATCATCATAGAATCACCGGGATTTTTGAGGCATTACAGCGGTTACAAAAACCTGGAATTTTTAATGGGACTGAACGGTAAGGCTGACAGGGAAAAGATAAATGCTGTCTTAGACCTGGTGGGCCTTGCGGAGCAGAAGAATAAAAAAGTCGGCAAATATTCCATGGGGATGCGCCAGAGACTGGGAATTGCCCAGGCCATCATGGAGGAACAGAACATTTTAATTCTGGACGAGCCCATGAATGGCCTGGACAATCAGGGAGTAGAAGATATCCGTAAATTACTGCTGAAATTAAAAGAAAAAGGAACTGCCATACTGCTTGCCAGCCATAACCAGGAAGATATCCGGCAGTTGTGCGACTTCGTATACGAGATGGATTCGGGCCGTATACAGAGAAAATAGGAGAGCCGGCAAAACGGCTTTTTCAGACATGGACCGCGACTGTTTTCGTGGTCCATTTTCTTGATCTCCAGCGTATCAGATATGCGGTGCCCCGGAAAAATTCATCCATGGCAAAGGCAATCCAGCATCCCGTCAGCCCAAGCCCCATGCGGATTCCGAGAATGTAGGAAAATAGAATGCTCATGGTCCAGCAGGATATCATGGACACTGCCATGGGGTAGATCACATCACCGGCACCGCGCAGGGAATTTTCCTCCACATGGTTAAATCCTCTGCCTATCTCCACCAGTATATCGATGAGCATCAGATGCCTGCCCATGGAAATGATCTGCGGGTCTGAGGTAAAGCATCCAAGCAGTGGTTCCGCCAGCAGAAAGATCAGAAAGGACAGCATCACATTGGCGCTTATGGTCAGTTTCAGATTCTGCAGGTTCAGACGGTATGCCTGTTCATACTTCCCCGCTCCGGCAAGCCAGCCGATCATCAGGGAGGTGGACAGCCCAAGACTCATGCCGAACACATATACATAAAAGACAATATTGGATACATAGATTTTGGTGGAAATGGCAGCAACCCCTAAAATGGCGATGATGGAGGTGGAAACCACCTGGGAGAGGTTGTAGGATATGCTGCTGATCCCGCCCGGAACTCCTACCTTCAGCATGGTCACGGCAATCTTCAGAGAGGCAGGGGTTTTCTGTCTGAAATGCAGCCCAAGAGGTATTTTCCGCAGGAAGGTAAGGATCAGGAGCAGTCCGAAAAGCTGGCTGCACACATAGGCGGCGGCAATACCGGTTACCCCTGAGACAGGAAGTTCTATAGGCCGGAAAATGACCAGATAAGCCAGTGCTGCATTCATGCCATTCATGGTCAGGGAGACACAGACAGATATCTTAGGCTTACCGTAGCTTCTGAAAATGCCGGAGATACTGGAGGTCACTGCCTGGAAAAAGGAAAACTGCACCGCAATCCGGAAATAAGTGACCGCATAATCCAATACCTGTCCCTCCAGATGCATAAGACCCAAAAGCGGCTTTGCAGCCAGGGAGAGACAGGTGCCGAGAACAAGGCTCAGGGAACCGCACAGGATAATGGAAGTGAGAGCTGCATCCGAAGCTTTTTCCGTATTTTCCGCGCCCAGATTGTGATTGATCACAATGGAGGCACCTGTGCCGATCACGGTATAAAAGGTGAGTATCATCCCCAGAAGCTGGGTGGCAGAGCCGACGGCAGCCACCGCGTCATCTGAGTAATGGGAGAGCATAAGGGTATTGATGGTGCCCATCATGTTGAGCAGCAGCATTTCCGTAAAAAACGGAACGAAAATACGGGACAGGGTCATCGTGCCCTGGGGTGTCTTCATAATGCTGAGTGTTTTGTCATAATGAAAGAATTTCATGGAATTTCCTTTCTGAAGGCCTTTGGCTGTCTGGCCGCGGGTAACGGCGCAGTCCTGTCTGTGCTCCTGTTTTTCCCTGTGTTATTTTAAGGGGGGAAGAGTCAGGACAGCCGTTTTTATATTTGCCTCCGCATCACCGGAAACGGTAATGGTCATTTCTTTTTCCTCATCTATATAGTTTACATAAATCAATAATCTGCCGTGATATACCCGTCTGAAGGCGGCGCAGTAATCTGTCACATCTGCCAGATCTCCATTTTCCAGACCCAGTATTCTGCCGTTTTCCGCATTCACATGTAAAAGTGAGGTGTCCGATAAAACAGGATTTCCCCAGGTGTCTTTCATGAGCACTTCAATCTGACGAAACGCCGGTTCCGTGGCGGAAGGAAGTGTATCCTCATAACAGTGCAGGGATATCTTACAGGCCGTGCCGGTGGTAGTCAGAGCATGGGATACTTCTGTACCGTCCGAAGCTTTTCCAAGGGCTTTCAGCGTACCGGGAACATAGGCAGTGGTGAGTATAATGGCGTCGCGGGCCGGGTCCTTTTGAAAAGTGCCCAGACATTTTTCATTCAGCCATATCTCAGCCTGAGGCAGATTCGTATAACATTTCACAAGCACTTCCTCTTCTTCCGGGTAGTTCCAGGTATCAGATACAGGAGTCCATTCCCCACGGTCTGCGTCAGGACGGGCTGTGGACAGATGTATCATAGGTTTGGAGGACCAGAGGCTCTGCCTGCGGTAATAGCCCGGTTTTTCAAATCCTGCAAGGGTCAGAAGACCGGCACTGGAGCCGTGGATGGGCCAGCCTTTCGCTTCCCCCAGATAATCAATTCCGGTCCAGAGAAACTGTCCTGAGATATAGGGATTCTTTGTCACGGCTTCCCATGCTTCCAGGCTGTGTCCATTCTCGCTTCCGATGAAAGGTTTATCCGGAAACCTGCGGTGGCTTTCCTCGTAGAGATGCTCCTTGTAGTTGTATCCTGCCACATCCAGGGAATCCAGAAATCCCAGCCGGGAGGACAGTTCGGGAAAGGCAGCCGCCAGGGTGACAGGGCGTGACGTGTCAATCTCCTTTACGATTTTTGTGAGCCTCCCGGCCAGTACAGCCAGGCGTCCGGCATCCGGCCTTTTGGGATTATATTGCCGTTCCTCTGCCGGTTTATCCGTATCGTTGTTGCCGGTCATGGTGGTGAAGGAAGAGTGGCAGTAAGGGTCATTGGGGTAGTCGATCTCGTTGCCGATACTCCACATGATAATGGAAGGATGGCAGCGGTCCCGGCGTACCAGGTCCGTCAGGTCCTCTTTGTGCCACCTGGGGAAATCCAGGTAGTACCCCTGATGCTTTGGCGGATACACATTATGTCCTGTGCTCCACTTGTTTTTTGGCCCCTCCCATTCGTCGAAAGCCTCATCTATAACAAGAAATCCCATGGAATCACACAGGTCATAAAGCTCCGGCATATGGGGATTGTGGCTCATGCGGATGGCGTTGCAGCCCATATCTTTCAGTTTTTTCAGACGCCTTTCCCACACGGGTACGGGTACAGCGGCGCCCAGGCAGCCCGCGTCGTGGTGAACACAGACGCCTTTTATCAGCATGTTTTTGTCGTTCAGGAAAAAGCCTGTATCCGGATCAAAACGGATGCTGCGGATGCCGACCCTGCGGCTGTCAGCCATGTACTCTTTGCCGCAGCAGGCTTCGCCGGAAACATCGTCTGCAGGGCAGAGCCGGGTTTCCAGGGTATATAGATCCGGTGAATCAGGGGACCACAGGGCGGGAGAAAGAACTTCACCTGTGGCTTTGGCCCTGCATGCAGTACCGGCAGGGATGTGCATATTTACAGAGACTTCAGCCTGCATCTTATCGGCTGCGGAACTGCAGTTTTCTATAGCAGACTCTGTACTTTCAGTTTTTACCAGTCTGAACTTTGCTGTAATCTGTACATCCTGCTGTGTGTCATTTTTTATTTCACAGGAAGCGCGGAAATGAGCTTTTTGGGAAGAAACTTCAGGGGTTTCAAAGGCCATGCTCCCGGGGATCACATGTACGGGCTCCTGCACAAGGAGCTGTACTTTTCTGGTGATGCCGGAACCGGTGAACCAGCGGGAATCCGCAATATCCCTGTGGTCTGCGCAGACACAGATGACATTCTCCCGGTCAAAGCTGAACTGTTCCGTAATGTCATAAGTAAAGGAAATATATCCGTTGGGCCTGTTTCCCAGGTAATAGCTGTTGCACCAGACACGGCTGTTCTTGTAGACGCCGTCGAAGGCCAGATACAGGCGTCTGCCTTTCCAGGACTCCCGGGGCGTGATACGGAAACGGTACCATCCAATTCCTCCTGCCAGATACCCGGTCCCGCTGGAATACTCTCTGGAAAAGGGCAGGGTGACAGACCAGTCATGGGGAAGGGAAACACTCTCCCAGTCTGAATCATCATACCATGCCTGCCAGGCATCCGGGCAGTCTCCCAGGTGGAATCTGCAGTTTTTGTTTATGGGATAATATGTTGTATTCATGATAGAAATACCTCCTGATATATATTTTTGGCAACTGTTTTGTCCCCACACAGTGTCATCCTTTTGGTTCCATTTTTCTGCTAAAACATATTATAGGGAACCCGCCGGGGAAAACAATGGAATTAAGAGAGACTTATTGTAAATCAGCGACTTTTTTACGGAAAAGCATTGTAAAAATACGCGAGGTGTAGTAGAATGAAATAAATTTGAAACCGATTTCAAGGAATGGGAAAAGAGTACAGCTAAGGAGGAAAAAGCTGCATGGAGAATAGAAAAAGAGGTTATTTATTTGTACATTTCATAGGCGAATCCCCTGAGGGGGAGCAGGTGTATTTTGCACTCAGCAGGGACGGGCTGCACTGGCAGGATCTAAATGAACAAAATCCGGTGATCCGCTGGGAAGACGGGGAAAAAGGCGTCAGGGACCCGTTTATAGTAAGGTCTGTCATAGACGGAAAATTTTATATCATTGCAACGGATTTGAGGATAGCAAACGGCAAAGGCTGGACCGCGGCACAGATGGAGGGGAGTACAAAAATTGTGATCTGGTGTTCCAAGGATTTGGTACACTGGTCAGAACCTTGGACCTTTGAAACCGGTGTCCCCGGGGCAGGCTGTGCCTGGGCACCGGAGGCAGTATACGATCCGGAGAAGGAAGCCTATCTTGTGTTCTGGGCTTCCATGACAAAAGAGGCAGGCGATACCGCGCACAAACAGAGGATTTACAGCTCCTATACAAGAGATTTTAAAGTGTTCACATCACCGGAAAAATACATTGAGAGGGAGCATCATGTGATAGATACCACTATAGTGGAGGAGAATGGTGTTTTCTACCGTTTTTCAAAGGATGAGACTACGAAAAAGGTACGTATGGACAGAGGCACCAGTCTTCAGGGGGAATTTACAGAGATGGAGGCGGAGGCATTAAGTGCTTTGACGGGAGTGGAAGGCCCTGCGGCATTCCCCATGGAGGAAGAAGGAAAATGGTGCCTTATGGTGGATCAGTTTGCGGAGGGGCTGGGGTATCTTCCCCTTATCTGTACAAGTCTGGAAAAAGGCGACTTTAAGGTGGCAGAACCCGGAGACTGCCATATGGGAAATGTCTGCAAACGCCATGGTTCTGTCCTGGTTCTGGAGGAAGACGAATATGAACGCTTGCATACCTGTTTTGGAAACAGGGTATCTGACCGGGCAGTTACAGAATGAAACAGGGTAACTATTTGCCTGGCTGAAGGTTACAGGAAAGGAAGAATACAATATGCAGGTAAAGATTAATACAAGGGCAGAAAAGGCGGATATGCAGGACCTGTTCGGCATCTTTTTTGAGGATTTAAACCATGCGGCAGACGGAGGATTATACGCGGAACTGATCCAAAACCGGGCATTTGAATTTTGCTCTGTGGACAATCCGGACTATCACGGACTGACTGCCTGGGAGAAGATAGAAAAGGGAGGAAAGACAGAGCTTCGCGTGGAGAAGGAACATGGTCTTTTCTCCGAAAATCCGCACTATCTGGTGATGGAAATACTCGAAGAGGGAGAGGACACAGGTGTGTGTAATCACGGATTCCATCCGGGGATTTTCTATGAAAAGGGAGCATGTTATAACTTCTCCTGTTATGCCAGAAAGGAGCGGGGAGACTGTGATCGGTTAGTGATATCTCTGCGTTCCCGGACAGGAGACATATATACTTCCCAGGCCATTGATATTACGGATAAGTGGGAAAAATACCAGCTCACGTTCCGGGCTCCTTTTGATGACAGACAGGGGAGACTTGCTGTGACGGCAAAGGGCAGCGGGTGTGTGGAGCTTGATTTTGTATCCCTGTTTCCGGCACATACATATAAGAACAGAAAGAACGGTCTGCGCAGAGATCTGGTGCAGCTTTTGGAAGAAATGCGTCCAAAATTTCTGCGTTTTCCGGGAGGCTGTCTGGTCCATGGCGGTTCCCTTCATGCAGGGGACAGAGATAGTCTGTACCGGTGGAAAAACACCATCGGTCCTGTGGAAAACCGTCCTTCCTGCAGAAATAACTGGGGATATAATCAGACCATGGGTCTGGGATATTATGAGTATTTTCTGCTGTGTGAGGATTTGGGCGCAAAGCCTGTTCCGGTGCTTCCGGGAGGTTATAATCCCCACACCCATGAGGCGGCTGTGGGAGATGAGCTGAAAGAATATATTCAGGATGCACTGGACCTCATTGAATTTGCCAACGGAGATGCGGAGTCATACTGGGGCAGCAGACGTGCGGCTATGGGTCATCCGGAACCGTTTCATATGGAATATATCGGCATTGGGAATGAGGAGGTGGGAGAACCGTTTTTTGAGCGGTACCCTCTTTTTCACAGGGCACTCAGGGAGAAATATCCTGAGATAAAGGTCATCGGAACCAGCGGCCCGTTCGCGGCGGGAAAGGAATATGACAGAGGATGGCAGTCCGCAAGGGAGGTGGGGGCAGACCTGGTGGATGAACATTATTACCAGGCACCGGAGTGGTTTATTGCGAATCACCACCGCTATGATGCATTTCCGGAAAACGGCCCCAAAGTATTTTTAGGGGAATATGCTTCTCAGGATAATACCTGGTTTCATGCATTGGCCGAAGCCTCTTATATGGTGGGGATGCAGAACGCCGCCCATGCGGTAAAAATGGCATGTTATGCGCCGCTTTTCTGCCATTTACATTATGAAAACTGGAGACCGGATATGATATGGCTGGACAACTGCACGGCAGTGCCATCGCCCAGTTATCATGTACAGAAACTCTTTATGAACCATCACGGGGATGTGGTTCTTGCACAGGAAATATCTGAGAAAGGCCCTTCTGTAATGATGAGCCGGTATCCTGACAGCCTTCCGGGCGATATTGTCCTGGAGGCCAATGAATCACGGGTGGCATTTGAGAATATTGTGATCACAGAGGAGGACACAGAAAAACAGCATACCTGCCGGGAAACCGTGCTGAGTCCTGAACGTTCCAGGGAAAAAATTACATCTGTTGACAGCCGGAATTATACCATCCGTCTCCATGCCAGGGAGTTGAGCGGCAAAAAAGGCTTCACCATCAGTTTCGGACAGCAGGATGAGAAAAACCGTGTGTTCTGGAGACTTGGCGGATGGGCCAATGAGGATTCTATAATCGGGGAGGATATAAACGGCAGGAATTCCTGTCTGGTCCAGCGCACGAGAAGCGTGGAAGCCGGAAGGAATTATGACCTGGAGATCCGTGTACGGGGCAGAAGGGTGGAGACCTATGTAGACGGCGCGGCAGAGCAGGAGACAGAGGTGTGTCCCATTGCTGCAGAGCCGGTCTATATCACCAGCAGCCGGGAGAGGGAATCAGGCGATATTATTGTGAAGATGGTAAATGTCCTGCCCCGAAAAGAGAAGGTGCAGATCTGTCTGGAGGGTGAGGAAAACAGCCGCTTTACAGGGCATATATACAGGATAGAAGGATATCATAGGGACGACAGAAATACCTTTGAACACCCGGATCTGGTGAGACCTGATGCGGCGGAAGCTGCGTTTGACAGTCCCGTATTTGAAGTTGACATAAAACCGGAGTCCCTGTGTATTTTGAGACTCCACCGCAGACAAAACCCTGTACTTCCCGGACTTTATGCAGATCCGGATATGCTGAAATATCAAGATACCTACTATCTCTACCCCACAACAGATGGTTTTGCCAACTGGTCGGGAACACAGTTCCATGCCTTCTCATCCCGGGATATGAGGGAATGGAAAGATGAGGGCGTCATTCTGGATGCTGCCTCGGAGCAGGTTCCATGGTCGACAGGATCAGCATGGGCCCCGGCTGTCTTTGAAAGGGACGGTCTGTTTTACTCTTATTTCTGCGCGAAAAGGCCGGATGGAGTATCCTGTATCGGTGCTGCGGTAAGCAGTTCTCCCGCATCCGGATACCGGGCACAGCCAAAACCTCTGCTGACTCCCGAAATGGTACAGGCAGCAGGTGTAAAGATGAGCCAGGTGATAGACCCATCCATTTATGAGGAGGATGGACAGGTGTACATGCTGTTCGGAAACGGCAGTCCGGCTGTTGTAAAATTAAGTGAAGACCTGCTTCATATCTGCCCGGAAACCATGAAGAATCTGGAAGGGGCAGAGGATTTCAGGGAGGCTGTGACAGTTCTGAAAAGAGGAGGCATCTATCATTTTACCTGGTCGTGTGACGATACGGGAAGTGAGGATTACCATGTAAATTACGGTATTTCCGACAGCCTTTACGGGCCTGTGAAATACCTGTATCCGGTACTGGAGAAAAGGCCGGGAGCCGGTGTGCTGGGAACAGGCCATCACTGCATTTTCAGGGAGCCGCAGGAGGATATTTATTATATGGCGTATCACCGTTTTGCCACCCCAGTCAGTGATTATCCTGAGGGCAAAGGGTATCACCGCGAGACATGTATTGACCGGGTGGAATTCGGAACGGACGGCAGAATGAAGCCGGTACAGGTACGGCCGTAGAGCTGATTTATAAGACCGGGAGATATTCAGACATACTGCTTTGACAGAATTATATTGCAGACAGCGGGCTGTAAAGAGACATGGAGGAAACAGAGGAATGCAGAAATTTTTATCAGAATCAGACTGTAAATGGCTGGAGGAGACCTTTGCAAAATTTGATATAAAGATAGAAAAGGAATGTGAAAGACTGGGAGATAAAATTCCCTACATTCCACAGAACGGACACTATGAGGAGGACTGGGGAGAAAGGGATATTGCCTGGTGGACCAACGGCTTCTGGGGCGGTATCCTGTGGCAGATGTATCACGCCACGGGGAAAGAAATCTACCGCCAAAAGGCTGAAAACGCGGAGAGACGGCTGGACCGGTCCCTGGCAGAATATGAGGGACTTTATCACGATGTGGGATTTATGTGGATGCACACAGCAGTGGCAGATTACAGGCTCACAGGGAATCATGCATCCTATATCAGAGGTCAGCATGCAGCCAATCTGCTGGCAGGAAGGTTCAATGTGCTGGGCAATTTTATCCGGGCCTGGAATGATGATAAAACCGGGTGGATGATCATAGACTGCCTGATGAATCTGTCCCTTCTCTACTGGGCTTCTGAGGAGTCAGGGGACCCTCGGTTTGATGCTGTTGCCAGAAGACATGCGGACACGGCCATGGAGAAAATACTGCGTCCGGACGGCTCCTGTAATCACATAGTCATATTGGATCCGCTGACAGGAGAGCTTTTGGAGGCACCGGCAGGGCAGGGCTATGCGGAGGGGTCTTCCTGGTCCAGAGGCCAGTCCTGGGCAGTCTATGGTTTTGCCATCAGCTATGCCCACACAAAGGAACAGAAATATCTGGATGCGGCAAAGCAGACAGCCCACTATTTTATTGCCAATGTCTCCCTTACGGAGTATCTTCCGCTGTGTGATTTCAGAGCGCCGGAAGAACCGCTGTATTACGATTCCACAGCAGGTGCCTGTGCGGCCTGCGGCCTTCTTGAGATAGCAAAACACGTGCCGGAGAATGAAAAAGCCCTGTATGAGAAGAGTGCTCTTCGGATTCTTAAGGCAATGGAGCAGCATTTCTGTAACTGGAATCCTGAGGAGGACGGAATTCTGGGCATGGGAAAAGTGGCGTATCATGACGAGGGAGAAAACCGTCAGGTGCCTATTATTTACGGTGATTATTTCTTTCTTGAGGCGGTGCTGCGGCTGATGGAAAAAGACTTCTGGATTTGGTAGGAGGAGAGTAATGGTAGAGAGAAAGCTGAACACAAGACAGGATTTTGCAGATCTGATGCTTACTATTTTAAAACCGCTGAAACCGTATTACAGTACAGGAAAGGCACGCCTGAACATTGGATGCACCAGTGCCCATTACCCGGATGAAAGTGCCTGGATGGAGGGATTTTCCCGCCCACTCTGGGGACTGGCTGCTTTCTGGGCAGGGGGCGGAAGTGATGACGCATTTGAAAAAATATACAGAGAAGGGCTTGTATCCGGCACAGACCCTGCGTCTTCGGAATACTGGGGAAAATGCGGGGATTATGACCAGAAGCTGGTTGAGATGGCCGCCATTGCCTTTGCCATTTTATTTGCCGGTGAGAAAATCTGGGAGCCACTGACAGAAAGAGAGAAAAAACAGGTAAGTGTATGGCTCTGGGAGATCAACCGCAATAAATGCTGTGACTGTAACTGGCGTTTCTTTCATATTCTGGTGAATACGGCGCTTAAGAAAGTCGGAATGCCGTATGATAAGAAGGGGATGGAGGATAGCCTGGAGTTTATTGAATCCTGTTATATCGGCGGAGGATGGTATCTGGACGGTGAGAACGGGCAGGCGGATTATTATGTTCCTTTTGCCATGGAGTTTTACGGGATCGTGTATGCAATGGTCATGAAGGAGGAAGAACCGGAGCGTTGCAGGCGTTACCTGGAACGGGCAGAGGCGTTTGGAAAGGACTTTGTATACTGGTTTGCAGAGGATGGCAGTGCCCTTCCCTATGGACGATCCCTGACTTACCGTTTTGCGCAGGCGGCTTTTTATTCCGCCTGTATCATGGCACACATTGAGCCGCTGCCGCTGCCGGTGATGAAGGGAATCATTGTCCGTCATCTGGAATACTGGATGAAACAGCCTATTTTTGACCATACAGGTCTTATGACTATCGGGTACTGTTATCCTAATCTGCAGATGACAGAGAGCTATAACTCCCCGCAGTCGCCCTATTGGGCCATGAAGATTTTTGCGTGTCTTGCCCTCCCTGAGGATGACCCCTTCTGGGCTTGTGAGGCAGCGCCGCTTCCGAAGCTGGAAGAAGAAAAATATCTGGAGAAGGCGGATATGATCATACAGAGAAGGGCGGACGGCAATGTTGTGGCACTTCCCGGGGGACGGACATTTGGGCATGTGCATGGACATACGGAAGAAAAGTACGCAAAGTTTGCTTACTCTACCAAATACGGATTCAGTGTCATGCGCTCCCCGGTAAATTTCCAGGAGGCTGCACCGGACAGTGTGCTGTCTTTTGAAGTGCTGGGGCACATATTTATCCGGGGGCAGGCCAAGAATTATGAGGTGACAAAAGAACATGTGGTTTCCGTCTGGTCCCCACTCCCGGGAATTCGTGTACAGTCTGAAATCCTTCCTGCCCGTGAGGGACATAAAAGGATACATGTGATTGAGAGTGAATATGAGTGCATAGCTTATGATGCCGGCTTTGCGCTGCCTCTGGGAGAAGAGGAGGGATGTGAGGTGCGCTGCCTGCTGGGTGGCGGAGAACCTATGCTGGTAAAGCCGGACCCGAATACAAATCTGATCCACAGTAAGACAGTGATCCCGGTTGTGAGATATGAGATTAAGAAAGGGATAAATAAGATAGAGACAGAAGTGTTGTATTAAGTTTTATTCTATAAAGCACAGCCGGGTGGTACTGACTTTTCAGATGCCGGGCCTGACCATCAGTTCTTCCGTGTGAACAGAAGGAGAGAAATGGATGGCCGGGCCCGGCTGCTTTATATTGGGGAGTGGGTTTGAGAAATTGTTTGGGATCTTATGTAAACTGAAAGGACAATCAGAGCATAAATTTCTGGGAATATATTTAACGACTAAAAAAGGAAAAGAAATTGTAGGTAAATGAAGAAGAAATCCATGCCAGAAACTTAGAAAAACAGATAAAGCGCAATTATTGGGAAGAAATGATAGGTAAATCAGGAAGAAGTCCAGGCTTGAAACTAAGCAAAACAGATAAAATCCCATTACTTGAAAGAAATTATAGGTAAATCAGGAAGAAATGCAGGCTTGAAACTAAGAAAAAACAGATAAAGAGCAATCACCAGGAAGAAATTATAGGTAAGTCAGGAAGGAATCCAGGCTTGAAACTAAGAAAAAACAGATAAAGAGCAATCACCAGGAAGAAATTATAGGTAAATCA
>NZ_JBBMFP010000035.1:0-43024 GCF_040095955.1 Blautia caccae
GTTTTCACTACACCTAAAGCTTCTTTTAATTCTCCTAAAGTTTTAACCTTCACGCCTGTCACTGCATAGTAGCATGGTAAGCAGTAAGCGGTGTTCGGGAAGCTGACAGCCTTGTCAGCACCGTGCTGTTCGATTGCAGCATTAATAGCGCCTTCTGTTAATCCATAGACAGCGTCATTTCCACTAAATACGGTTTCAAATAATGTCAATGTTCTCTTCCTCCTGACCTTCTCATAATCCTTGGTCGATTATGTTTTTAATGTTTGTAATTTCCTCTTTTACAGTATTGCTGAAGTCATATGGAGACTTACCCTGACGGTCTGCATCCATCACTTCGGTGTTATAGTGAATGAATCCCAGCAAATCTTCCTGCGGTATATGCGCCTTCACAAACGCTTCATCCTCTTCGTTCCGAACCTTGTTGGCTACAACACGAACCTGTTTTACGCCCAGGTCCTTTGCCAGCCTTTTTACGTTCTTATAAGTCTGTACGCTTCTGGCACCCGGTTCAATGACCACAATGAACTGGTCCATGGATTCGGTAGTACCCCGGCCGAGGTGCTCCAATCCGGCTTCCATATCCATGATCACCACATCATCTCTGTGAAGCACCAGGTTATTGATGATCCTGCGGAGCATGACGTGCTCCGGGCATACACAACCGCCGCCGCCGGTTTCCACAGTACCAAGCACAAGCAGCTTGACTCCGTTCACTTCTTTGGAATATGTATCCGGGATATCGTCCACCTTTGGATTGATCCGGTAGAACTGATTTTCCTCATTGGCCCCGGTACGTTCTTCCACCAGCTTCCGCATCTTAGTAATGGGAACAATGGAATCCAGAGTTTCATCATCAAACCCAAGTGCCAGCCCCAGATTCGCATCCGGATCCACATCCGCAGCAAGCACCTTTCTTCCCTCATCCGCATATAAACGCGCCAGCGTCGCAGCAAAAGTAGTCTTTCCAACGCCGCCTTTTCCTGTTACTGCAATTTTCATGTCATTCACCTTTCCTGATAAAGATTAGATTCCAAGAGCAGCTCTCTTCTCTTCGATTCTTGCGATCATAGCATCGCCCAGTTTTTCAATATCTTTTTCAACTGTAAATGCAGCCTCTACCCATTCTCTTGTTCCGTTGGTCAGGATTTCAACCATTTCACTGGAACCTGCAGCGTACGGGTCAACACCTAAGAAGGTATCAATACCGGAACCAATTACATAGTTACCGATGGAAACTGCTTTTTCAGACATCCACTCAGGAGCACAGCCAACAACTGGAAGCTGGGAAATGTGCAGACCTGCGTCTTTTGCCAATGTAGCTGCCAGAACCAGCATACGGCTGATATCTACGCATGAGCCCATGTGCAGTACCGGCGGAATGTCAGCCAGTTCACAAACTCTCTTAAGTCCGGCGCCGCAGACATCTTTCGCTCTCTTGTCCATCAGACCAGCTTTTGCAGCCGCCTGTGCAGAACATCCGGAAGCGATGATGATGATATCGTTAGCAACCAGTTTTTTCATAAGTTCAATATGAGCTAAGTCAGGACGAACTTTCGGGTTGTTACATCCAACCATTGCAACAGCACCACGGAGAACACCGGAGGTGATACACTCTAATAACGGTTTTGTGGTTCCCAGCTCATCTACCTGTGAGTTGGTTACGCCGTCCAGAGCTTTTACGATCGCTTCTGTGGAATATCCAACAGTTGCTTTCTGTTTCATCTGCGGAATATGTACCAGTTCGGGTTTTCTGTTTTTGTAGTTCTCGATAGCTGTCTTAACGATTAATTTTGCTTTCTCGCCTGCTGTGTGAGCATCGAATCTGATAAATTCAGAATCCGGCATCTGAGCAATCGGAGAAGTTGTGATGAATTTTGTGTGGAAACATTTGCTCAAAGGACCAAGTGCCGGGAAGATACACTGTACGTCTACGACGATCGCTTCACAAGCACCTGTCAGAACAACGTTTTCCTGCTGCAGGAAGTTACCGGCCATAGGAATACCACGGCGCATTGCAACTTCATTTGAGGTACAGCATACGCCGGATACGGTGATGCCTTTTGCACCCATCTCTTTTGCGTACGCGATCATTTCCGGATCATCTGCGAATTCACAGATCATCTCAGAAAGACTGGGATCATGTCCGTGAACAACGATATTGACATTCTCCTCAACCATAACGCCCAAGTTTGCTTCTGTCTCAATCGGCTTCGGTGTTCCGAACAGTACGTCTGAGAACTCTGTTCCCATCATGGAACCGCCCCATCCATCACTTAAGCCTGCACGGATTGCCTGTTTTACCAGTGCTTCCGGTTTGGAAGAACATCCCATGTGGCTCATATGTAAGGAACAGGAAACCTCGCGGTCGATTGCTCTTGGAGCAAGTTCATTCTTTTCCCACAGTTCCTGCTGTGATTCCGGTGCTCTCTTTAAGAATCTCTGAGTTCCGAAAGGTTTACCGTATTCCATCAGACCTGTCTCAGCAACTTCGTGTGCCAGATCATAGATATCTTTTCCTTCGGTCTCGATTCCCCACTCTTTTGCGATACGGATCAGTTTATCCGGATCTTTTACCTTATAACAGCCGTCAGCTGCAGATTCATATAAGGTATGGCAGATTTCACGGCCATGGTCAGAGTGTGTTGCAGAACCGCCTGCTGTAAATTTCAGGTAGTTACGTCCTACGATACCGTGTACATCACATCCGCAGATTCCTCTCGGAGCTTTTTTTGTAATACGGCACGGTCCCATTGTACAGATACGGCAGCAAACGCCTTCTTCACCAAATTTACAATGGGGTGTCTGATTTTTTACGCGGAACTGCCAAGCGTCAGCACCGACTTTTGCACCTGTTTCCAGGAGACGTGCAGTAGCAGCTTCAAATTCTTCTACTGTGGTTAATTTGAATTCACTCATGAATATCCTCCTTGTTTTTCGCCTCTTTTTGCTTTTTTATCCGGGTCCGCTTCCCCGGTTTTATAACTCCAGCTTGTCCACGATATCCCTGATCGCTTTTCTCACCGGTGAATCTTCCGGAAGCTTCACGATGGGTGTACCGTCGCAGTCGAAGTCATATACAGTTTCATCCTGCGGGACGATTCCCAAAAGGGTGAGGCCCTGTTTCTCTATCTCCTCTTTTGTGCCCGCATTGAGTACCCCGCCCGGCGCACGGTTGATGATAAGCCCAACCTGCTTCGGGTGCATGTCACATTCTTTTATCAGTTCCGCGATCCTGCCCACTGCCTGAACACCTCTTCTGGAGCAGTCGCTGACCAGAATCGCTGTCTGCATACTGGGAAGAACGCCTCTGCTGATATGCTCCATACCGGCTTCATTGTCCACGATGATATATGGATAATTCTTTTGCAGCTTTGCAAGCTGAGCCTGCAGAAGTCCATTCACGAAGCAGTAGCAGCCTTTCCCCTGGGTACGTCCCATGACAAGCAGGTCATAATCATCATTTTCAATCAATGCATCATCAAACTTGAATTCCATATAATCAGCTTTTGTCATTCCGGCCGGAATGGGATTTTCCTTTGACATCTCCGCACGGGCCACTTCCTCACGGATATCGCCCAGAGTTGCCTCAAGCTCCATGCCCAGGACTTCATTTAAGTTTGAATTCGCATCTGCATCTACTGCAAGAATCGGTCCCCTGCCTTTTTCAGCCAGATACTGGATGATCAGGCCTGTCAGGGTCGTCTTGCCTACGCCGCCTTTGCCGGCAATTGCAATTACATGTGCCATGAAAAGGGCACCTCCTAAAATATGATTTTAATACATTTTAAACAAGTGTGCGAAGACCGCATCTGTCAATGATTTCAGATACGTCTTTCCATTTGTTCAGAGCATACAGATGGATACCGTTAACGCCCAGTGCGCGGTACTCATCGATCTGTCTGATTGTGTACTCGATACCTGCCTCTTTGAATGCTGCTTTCTTTTCATCAACAGCAGCGTCGAACGGATCTTTGTCGAACGGATTCGGGAAGATCCAGTTTTTGGAGATGATCTCGCAAAGTTTACGCGGCATTACACAGCCATTACGTGACAGTGCCATATTGATTGTAGCAGCCTGATCCAGAATCGGCATAATTCCAACGTCAACCGGCATTGTAACGCCTGCAGTACGGATGGCATCCAGCCAGCGTTTGAACTGCTCCATATCCCAGCAAAGCTGAGTCATGATGTAGTCAGCACCGTTATCCTGTTTCTGTTTCAGGACAGCGATATCAGATTCAAGACTGCGGCATGCGATATGTCCTTCCGGTGAACCTGCTACAGCGATTTCGATCTTATCGCCGAATTCTTTGCGGACATAAGCTACCAGATCTGTTGCGTAAGCGAAATCTCCGCCGGTTCCTGTCCATCCGAATGGAAGGTCGCCGCGAAGTGCCAGCATATGATCTACGCCATTGTCCAGGTAATTCTGAAGCTGTTCTTTGATTCCTTCTGCGGTGTTACCGATACATGTAAAATGTGTTACCGGGATGGTTCCGGCGTCTTTGATCATTTTACATACATCCATGTTCTTGCCCACATTGGTTCCGCCCGCACCGTATGTACAGGAAATGTACTCCGGCTGGTACTTACAAAGATGCTCGATCGTTCCCGGCAGATTTTCCATACCTTTGTCTGTCTTTGGTGGGAACAGCTCAAATGAAAGGAGCATTTTGTTCTTCATTGCTTCAGATAATTTCATAGTTACTACCTCCGCTTTGTTTATTTATTTTTAAGGCCGAAGCCCTAAAATCGTGTGTTGGCACAGCAGAAAGTCCTCCATACTTTTTCTGCTGCTTACTGGCAGTCCAGCTTAACAAGGCTGTTTGCAAGGTCCACCATTAATATTTTACCGATAATGGTTCGCTCCTCGCCCATGATGTCACGTATGATAAGCTTTTCACCATCTACGTCGATTCTGCTCACATTTCTGCAGATGACCGTGTTGTCATCGCTTCTCTGTACAGTTGCAAGACACATAGCCTACGCCTCCTTCAAATGTTCTTTTACCAGTGTCAGTGCCAGGCCCAGACGCATATTTCCTTTCTGGAAATCAGCAACGCCTTCCTTGATGGTCTTGGCTGCATCTTCCATGCCAAGCTTTGACAGATTATCTGCCATCTGATCAAGCTCCTGTGCGTGATGCTCGTTGTGGGAAAGCATATAGTTCAAAAGTGCTACCACTTCCTCTGTACAATTTCCGCCACATTCGCCCTCTGAACAGCTGCTGCAGCCGTGGCTGTGTTCATGGCTGTGAACATGGTCATGCTCATGGTCATGTCCGTGAGGAACCATGTTGCCATTTTCGTCGTTGATTAAATGCATTTTTCCATCCTTTCCCTACTGCTTTTCCCGCTTTTGGGCGCAGTAAATGACAATAATTTATCAATAAATTCATTATACATGCTTTCGGCTTTTTTATCAAGTTATTCTTATGTTTTTTTAGAGGTTCAAGCGGTGAAAAACACGGAACTTCCGCCCCTGTTTTTTTCCACCTCTATCCTGCATTCTATACGCTCTTTTAACTCCGGCACATGGGAGATGATTCCCACCAGGCAGTCCTCCCTGGAAAGAGCCGATAAAGTCTCCACCGCAGTCTCCAAAGACTGCTCATCCAGACTGCCGAAACCCTCGTCAACAAACACGGTCTCCACCCGGATGCCTCCCGCAAACTGCCCGATGACCCCGGAGACACCGAGGGCCAGGCTCAGCGCTGCCTGAAAGCTCTCTCCGCCGGACAGGGAACGGATGCTTCTCACCTTGCCGGTATGGTAATCATAGACATCCAGATCCAGACCGGACCTGGACTGCAGATTTTCCTTTTCCTCCCGCACGAGCAGTTCGTATCTGCCTGAAGACATGTGTTCCAGCCGCCTGTTGGCCTCCTGGGTGATCATACGGAAATAAGCGGACTGCACATAGCGCTCCAGGGATATCTTCGGCTTTCCCTTCAGGCTGCCGCAGGCAGTGTCAGAAAGGCCCTGCAGAGCCAGCCTGGTCTTCTCTGTCCTGCTGCTCTCCTCAAACAATACCTGAAGCTGTCTGCGCACCTCTTTTGTCCTTTCAAGAGCACTGTACTCCTCCCGGAGTTTATTACGCACAATTTTCAGCTGCTGTTCCGCCCGCTGTATCTGTTCCCGTACCTCCTCCTCCGGGCACAGTTTCTTTCCGCGCAGGGAAGGCGCCAGACTCCTGATCCTGATCTGCAAGTCCCTCACATGATTTTCATATGCCTGTGTTTCTTTCTCCATACGGTCCAGCTCTTCTCTGTCCAGACATGCCTCCATGGCCTTTGCCCTGCTTGGAAACTTCTGCTGTTTTACTTCCAGAAGCAGCTTTCCTTCTGCCTCTTTTCTTTCCTTTGCCAGCCTGGCTCCTCGTTTTTCACAGATCTGTGTCTCTCTTTCCGCGGCTGCCCGGCGCTGCGCATTCTCCTCCAGTCTTTTCCTGACCGCCTCTTGGGACGGAAGACCCGGGCGGCTTTTCGCCTTCTTTCTCTCCAGGCGCGCGTTTGTCTCTTTTATCAGTGAGGAGGCTTTTTTTTGCATGGCAGCACCGCTTTTTTTACCTGCCAGTACCTCTTCCCTGCGCAGATGCTCCATTCTGGTCTGCCATTCCTTCTCATTCTCCGCAAGGGCTGTCAGGGTCCTCTGCAGTTCTGCAGATGTCTTCTCCTTTTGTGCCTCCATCTCTTTCAGCGCTGCCTCGCTCAGCTCCTGTTTTTCACAGGCAGCCTTTGCCGGATGTACCCTGGAGCCGCATACGGGACAGGGTTTTCCTTCTTCCAGGTCCCTGGCCAGCAGGCCTGCCTGACTTCTGAAAAATTCCTCCCTGTAGGTTTCATAAGCGATTGCCTGCTCCTTCTGTGCCGTGATCTGCTTCTCTGCACTTTCCAGCAGTTCTTCCTTTCGTGATTCCAGTTTCAGAAGGACCTCAGCCTCCTGCTGCCATTTCCCGTAAAGCAAAAGCTGTTCTTCCAGCGCTGCTATCTCTGCGCTGAGCTTCTCTTCTTTCTCCGCAGCGGCTGCCTGGATAAGCAGTGCCTTTTTCTCCTGTTCCAGTTCCCTTGTCTGAGACTTCAGTTCCTTTATACGCACTTCCTCGTCAGTTTCCAACTTTTTTTTCGCTGCACAATCCTCGGCAAGAGGTTTGATATAAAGATTTGCCTTCTTCCCCTCAGACAGCTTTTTTTCCAGCTCTCTGATCTGTCCGGCCTGCACTTTTGTCCCTTCCAGCTCCCCTCTCAGGGCATCCAGGTTCTTCAGTTCTCCGTTATCCTTTTGTATCCGCTCCAGATTTTTAAGGGCTCTGTCTTTCTCTTTTTCCAGGCGCTGCTCCTCCTTCCGGCTGCTCTTTTCCTTTTCCCGGGAGGAAAGGATACGGCTGTCAAGAACCTCGAAAATATCCTCTTTTTCCCTGTCCCCCAGTGTACATTCCGGATGCAGCGCATCCCAGGACTCCAGGACCTGCCTGCGGCGCTCTTCCCTCAGCCTTTCTTCCTCCCGCTGCTGCATACTCATGCTTTTCAGACGGTCCGCGATGATTTTATAGAATTCCGTGTCGAATACTTTCCGGAAAATCTCGCTTCTCATGTCACTTTTTGCCAGCAGAAGGTTCATAAATTCACCTTGGGCAATCATGGAAACCTGTTTAAACTGCCTGTAATCAAGCCCCAGAATATCCTGCAGCTTCTGGTTCACTGCCCTTCTTCCCGTCAGCACACTTTTGTCCGGGCACTCCAGAAGCGCTTCATGCTTCCTGTTCAAATTAAACGTCCTGGTCACCTGATACTGCTCTCCTTTGTGGGAAAACAGCAGACGCACTTTGCTCATGGCCTTCTCCTCCACATAATCGCTGTGGAGATTTTCAGGCTTTCTGACTTCCGTGCTGGCTGCGTCGTACAGCGCAAAGGCAATGCCGTCGAAGATTGTCGTTTTGCCGGCTCCTGTGTCACCGCAGATCAGAAACAGCCCTGCTCTCTGACAATTCTCAAAAGAGATACAGGTATTGCCCGCATAAGGCCCAAAAGCCTCCATCTCCAGCTCTATCGGTCTCATACTCCCACCTCTTCCATGCTTTTGATCACCTCTTCAAGCAGCTCCTGTTCTGTGTCAGACATGGGAATCCCATTCTGTTTTTCATAAAATTCCCCGAACAGATCAAGGGGTGTTTTTTTCAGACACTGCAGCTCTGCACTGCCCGATATGCCACCGGATCTGCTCCGGCGGTTTTCGACGGCAAATTCCAGCATACCAGGAAATATTTTTCTAAGCCTCTCCATCGGATGCTCCAGAGTCTCCTCATCGGTCATGACTATGGACAGATAATATCCTTCTCTGTATTTCCTGTATTTTTCCGAAGCGAGGGCCTCCATGGTATCCTTTAGGACAGCCATCTCTGTTTTTGGTTCCAGTGGAAGCTTCCTGACGGACAGACTTCCTTTCTCTCTGAGCTCTGCCACAGTCACGGACTTTGTCTGATTCCATTCAGAAAAAGAATATTTCAGGGGAGAACCTGCATACCGTATCTTTACATCCCCCATTTTCTGCGGTCTGTGGATATGCCCCAGCGCCACATAGTCAAATGCTCCAAAGACTGAGGCATCCACCTGATCGATACCGCCCAGGGAACGCTGTTCCGAATCGGAGATTTCCGGCTTTCTGCCTCCTGCCGTGACAAACTGATGTGCCAGAAGCAGGTTCCGCTCTTCCCTGTGAAGCACCGCGCCATGCAGTGCGGTTTTCACGGCCTCCTCATAAGTTTCCGGAATTTCCTCCGCAAATGGGCGGAGCATACCGGGCCGCAGAAAAGGAAGCATCCACACATGAACCGGGCCGAACGCATCACTCAGCACAATATGTTCCGGCCCCCCTTTAAACGTACCCGCAATATGAATCCCCTCTTTTTTTAAGATCCCGCTGGCAAACTGAAGCCTCTGGGCTCCGTCGTGGTTGCCGCTGATCAAAAATGTCTGTATCCCACGGACGGACAATTCTTCCAGAAACCAGTCCAGCAGCCCCACAGCCTCCGAGGAGGGAATGGACTTATCGTAAATATCCCCGCACAGCAAAACAGCTTCCGGCTTCTCCTCATCAGACATGGCCACAACACGGCTTAATATATACTGCTGTTCTTTCCACAGCGGCTCCCCAAGCAGCTTTTTTCCCAGGTGCAGATCCGCCATATGAAAAAATTTCATTCGATATCCTCCACTGCCATATTTTGGCATTTCGTTGCATTTTAGCTTGCACTTCTTATAATAGTAGCACGGATTTATTAAAAAGTTAATAAATTCGGAGTAAATATTTCACATTTCTATGGTAAACTGTCTAAGTATCCGGCAGAAATAACACAGTGAGCATGGATTGAAATAAGGTAATATTTAAAGGAGGGACTGTTATGTCTTTCAACGAAAAAATCATTCTGAACGATGGCCGCCAGATGCCGCTTCTGGGTCTGGGTGTCTACAAAGCCGTCGGTGAGAACGAGGTGGAACAAGCGATCGCAGATGCCGCAGATGCCGGCTACCGTCTCATTGACACCGCTTCTGTTTATAAAAACGAAGACGGCGTGGGGCGCGGAATCAAGGCTCTTACCATACCAAGAGAGGAATTATTCGTTACAACGAAAATATGGAATACCGCACAGAGAATCGGTGACGTGGAAGATACTTTCAACAGAAGTCTGGAGCGCCTGGGACTTGATTATGTGGATTTATATCTGATCCACTGGCCTGTGCCCGGCTGTTATACAGACACCTGGAAAGCTCTGGAAAAGCTCCAGACACAAGGGCGTGTGAAATCTATCGGCGTCTCTAACTTCCACATACATGACCTGGAAATGCTGAAAAAAGTCTCTGACGTGGTACCCGCAGTCAATCAGGTGGAATTCCATCCGCTGTTCAACCAGCCGGAGCTTCTGTCCTACTGCAGGGAGAACAATATTGCGGTACAGGCCTATGCGCCTCTTGCCCGGGGCGCCTATCTGCACAGCCAGCTTCTTCTGGAGATCGGAAGAAAATACCAGAAGACTACCGCACAGATCGGACTTCGCTGGGCAGTCCAGCAGGGAATATCCGTCATTCCCAAGTCCGTACACAAAGAACGCATCAGGGAAAATGCGGAAATCTTTGATTTTTCCCTGACCCGTGAGGAGATGGATGCCATTACTGCTATGGATGCCCACCAGCGCACTGCCGGTATCCCTGAGGATATGATTCCCTACTATAAGGACTGATATCCAAAAACATCATACATACCGGGGTTTTTCCCCATACAAAAAGTACCGCAGGAGTATTTGATATCACTCTGTGCGGTACTTTTTCTTCTCATTTGTTCATTTCTTTTAATTTCTTCTGAGCGCTTCGATGGGACTCAGCTTCGCTGCTTTTCTGGCAGGGTATACGCCGAAAAGGATACCGATTCCTGATGAAAACAGGGTTGCGATCAGGATTGTAGACACCTTGATTCCCGGTGCGAATCCCAGGGTAGGTATGGAACAGACCGCATAGGCCAGCAGCACACCGATAATGATGCCGATCACACCGCCAATGCAGGCGATAATGGCAGATTCCGCCAAAAACTGGACCATAACAGAGGAGGTTCTGGCTCCCAGGGATTTCCTGATGCCAATCTCTCTTGTTCTCTCCGTCACGGACACAAGCATAATGTTCATGACACCGATGCCGCCTACCAGCAGGGAGATTCCTGCCACTAAGGCGATAAATCCTGTGATCATGTTCAGCATGGAGTTGATCTGCTTCATCTGGTCATTGAAGTCCTCCATGTCATAATAATTCTTTCCCTGACTGTAGTGGCGCTGGTTCAGCAGCGCAATGGCATCATTTGCCACCTGACCGGTATCTGCACTGCCGTCTGTGGTGATGTACAGATAATTGGTCACAGAAGTGTCATAGCCGAAATTCTCCATGGCCGTATAAGGAATATCCGCGGATATTCTTTTCACATCCCCATAATCCACGGAAACCATATTTCCCAGATTCTCCTGCTCCACGATTCCGATGATGGTAAAGTCCACAGTGCTCTGGTAGACACTGAATTCCAGATTCATGCCCAGAACATCATCTGTGCCGAAAAGGGAAATGGCATCTTTTTTACTGATCACACAGACTTTATTTCCTGTATCGATATCACTCTGGTTAAAATAGCGTCCGCTTACCACTTTCCACTTGGAAATCTCCTGCTGGGCCGTTCCTCCGCCTGTAACGGACAGATCAAACTGGCCCTTTGAGGACTGGGTCGTACCCGAATCGGAAAATATAGGGGAAGTTCCTGTCACTCCGGGGATTTCCTGCTCGATCGCGGCGAAATCATCCGCGTTCATATATTCCTCCCGCTTGAGCCCCTCTTCATTGGAATAAATGCAGATCTGTCCCCCGGCAATGGAATTGAGCTGCCGGTTCATCTCACCCTGAAATCCGGAACCCACTGACATAATGGTGATAACAGAGGAGATACCTATAATGATTCCCAGCATGGTCAGAAGGGAGCGGCCTTTGTTTGCCCTGATATTCTGCAGAGCCATCTTCAAGTATTCTGCTAACTGTGCCATAGGCTACTCCTTTACCACATCTGCAGTCTGCGCGCCGGACGTGCTGCCCGCAGCCGCCTCATCCACCTTCATGCCCTCCGCAAATCCGTCCGGAAGCTCAGTGATCACGGAATCGCCCGGCTTCAGGCCGCTCTTGATCTCTGTGTACTCAGAAGATGAAATTCCGGTCTCCACTTCCTGCCTGGCGATCACGCCGTCTTTGACCACATAGCAGAAGGTACTGTCCTTTCCTGTGTTCACCGCATTGGCAGGAACACTCACAACGCCCTTGGCACTGCCGGTCTCAATCGATACCTTTGCCTCCACGCCTAAGAAAATGTTGTCATCCGGATTGTCGATCTTAACCTCAGCCCAGATGACCGGCGCGCCTTTTTCATTGGTGGTAGCCATCTTGCTGATACGTGAGACAGTTCCCTTGTATGTATGGTCTGCTATGGTGATGGATGCCTTCTGGCCTTCCTTCAGCTTGTCATAATCGTATTTTGACACGGTCACATTGACTGCCACCTCCTCGTTGCTGGCAATGGTAATAAGCTCCATGCCCTGTGTGGCTGCAGAGCCCTGCGACGCGTCTGCTTTGGAGACGATTCCTGAAAACTCAGCCTGAAGTCCCTGTTTCCCCTTTTCCAGCAGTTCTTCCAGGGTAGCTGCCTCCAGCTCGGCTATATTGTTGGTGGCCTGCATCTGCGCTTTGGCTGCTTCTGTCACCTGTACACCATCCGCGCTGTCTGCCAGACTCTTCTGTTCGGCAAGTTCTGACTGCAGCTCTGAGAGCTCTGTGGTGGCACTCTCCAGTTCATTCTGCCACTCTACAATCTGGGCATCGGTTGTCGGGTCAGAAGCAGACTGGCTTTCGATCTGATCGATCTGAAGCTGTGTCACCTCATCACTCTTGTCATTGATCTGTGAAGTCAAATCATCGATCGCCGGCTCCATGTTTTCCGCCTGGGCCTTTAAATCCTTCATTTGTCTTTCCAGATCTGCGGTATCCTGATTATTTTTCTTTGCCTCGGCAATAGACGCCTGCAGCTCCTCTGCCTGGGCATTTATCTGCTGCTGTTCGCCTTTCTGGGCTTCAAGGTCCTGCTGCAGCTTGGTCAGATCTGCCTGGGCCTGGGTCAGAGCCACGCTGACATCTGTGGATGTCTGCTTTGCCCAATCGCTCAGTTCCCTTGTCCTGTCCGCAATGGCCGTTTTCAGAGATGCCACATACTCCTGGTAGCTGTCCACATTGGCCTGCAGTGTGGGGACTTTACCGGCTGCTTCATTGGCCTTCTGCTGTGTCTGGGCTGCCTTTGCCATACTGTCCTTGGAACCGTTTACCGTGGCGCTTACATTGAGCTGTGCCTTCTGGTTATCCTGTTCCAGTGTGGACACATCAAAAGCAACCAGAGAGTCTCCCGGCTTCACCACTTCCCCCACCTTGAGAGGATACTGGGCTATAGCGGCATTGACGGGCGAAAAATATGTTTTTGTCCTGAGACTCTCCACAGTACCGCTGGTATCCACCTTTGCCGTCAGATCTTCCTTGGTGACAGCGCTTACCGGTACCTGGGGCAGAGCCTTCGGCGTCATTTTTGATGCCGCAAAACTCACAGCAATAATAGCCACAACGACACCGCCGATGATCAGCGGCACTTTTTTCTTTTTCTTTCCTGTTTTCACAGTGTCGGGAAGATTTTCTTTATTCTTTCTCAACATGGTGTGCTCCTTCCTCGTAATGCTCATTTAATCTGTCTGATTCGATTTTTCCGTCCATAATACGGATAATACGGCGTGCCTGGGCGGCAATGCCGTCATCATGGGTGATCAGGATAACTGTCCTGCCTTCCTTGTGCAGCTCCTTCAAAATCTGCAGGATTTCCTTGCTGGATGCGGAATCCAGGTTACCTGTAGGCTCATCTGCCAGGATCACAGGCGGCCTGGCGGCAATAGCTCTGGCTATGGCAACCCTCTGCTGCTGTCCGCCGGACATCTCCGAGGGCTTGTGGTCCATACGGTTCTCCAGACCTACCATCTTCAGGGCATCCCGGGAAAGCTCCCTTCTCTTCTGTCTGCCGAGACCTCTGTAAATAAGAGGCAGCTCCACATTCTCCAGTGCGTTCAGATTGGCGATCAGATTAAATCCCTGGAAGATAAATCCAATCTCCCGGTTGCGTATCTCTGAAAGCTGGTTATCCTTTAAATGAGATACATCCTGTCCGTGGAGACAGTAGGACCCCTCTGTGGGCACATCCAGACACCCCAGCATATTCATAAGTGTGGATTTTCCTGAGCCGGACTGTCCGATGATCGCAACAAATTCCCCTTCATCGATCTGCAGGTCCACATGGTCCAGTGCACGCACCTCATTCTCACCCGGATTATATATTTTGCAGATTCCTGAGAGCCGGATCAGATTCTGCGGCGACTCTTCTCTTTTCACTTCTGTATTGTTTTCCATACACACATCCTCCCCTGCATCTTTCATGCAGTGCAATTTTTATCATTGTACTACATCATTAGTACAACCATACATCACAATTATTAAATTGTCAATTTGGAAATCCGAAAACTTTTCTTAACGTTCCCTAAAGAATTCTTTAGAAAAGAAATGAGGGCATACTGCGCCCTCACTTCCAACTTTCATCCCAGGATTCAATTTTCTTATCTCTCACCATCAGGTCAGATACGGCCTCCGCCGGAGTCTTGCCCTCAAAGAGCACCCGGTTCACCTGTTCGATGATCGGCATCTCCACCCCGTATTTTTCTGCCAGTTCCCTTCCGGCTTTCGCGGAGAAAACGCCTTCCACCACCATATTCACCTCATCCATGGCCTCCTGCATGGAGCGCCCCTGCCCCATGAGAAATCCTGCCTTGCGGTTTCGGCTGTGGACGCTGGCGCAGGTAACGATCAGGTCGCCGATTCCGGAAAGTCCGTAAAAGGTATCCGGACGTGCTCCCATGGCGATTCCCAGTCTTGCGATCTCCGCCATTCCGCGGGTGATCAGCGCCGCTTTCGTGTTGTCCCCGTATCCAAGGCCGTCCGCGGTTCCCGCTGCCAGGGCAATGACATTTTTCAGGGCTCCGCCCAGTTCTATCCCCAGCATGTCCGGGCTGATATACACGCGGAACGCGGGACTCATAAAGATATTCTGCAGATATTCCGCAGTTTCTTTTCTTTTTGCCCCCACCACGCAGGTCGTAGGCAGATTCCTGCTGACTTCCTCCGCGTGGCTGGGTCCTGAGAGAACGCATGCCTGGGAATTGGGGATCTCCTCCTCTATCATATCCGTCAGGGTTGTGAGGGTGTGCTCCTCAATCCCCTTCGCCACATTGACAATAAGCTGTCCGTAACGGATATAAGGATTCATCTTCCTTGCGGTAGAGCGGACCGCCACGGACGGCACTGCCAGAACGATCACATCTTTTCCCGCCAGCGCCTCCTCCAGACTGCTGGTAATGTGAAGCTTTTCCGGCAGTCTGACACCGGGCAGCTTTGCTTTATGCTCCCTTGTCCTTCGCAGCTCCTCCGCCTGTTCCTCCCTGTGAGACCACAGAACCGTGTCGTGCCCATTGCCGCAAAGCAGCATGGACAGGGCGGTTCCCCAGCTTCCTGCTCCAATCACACTTACTTTTGCCATGCTATCCCTCCATACTGTATTTCCTTAATGTTTCCCCAGATAAATCTTGTTCTCATTGCCGCGGATCAAACGCACAATGTTCTGTCTGTGCCGCCAGAAGGCCAGCGCCATCAGAAGCAGAGCCAGTATGTACATCTCATGGAGCACTCCCGGGTCCACATCATATCTGCCGATCTGCCCTGAGACGATCACGCCCACAGCAAAGAAGAAGTATCCCAGCAGAGATCCCAGAGACACATAGTGGCTCAGGAAAAAGGCCGTAAAAAATACCACGGCACAAATCAAAAACAACCGCCAGTCAAAAGCTGCCACCAGCCCCACAGAGGCTGCGATCCCTTTCCCTCCTTTAAAATGCAGATAGAAGGGAAAGTTATGTCCCAGGATACATCCGGCTCCGGCGTACAGCTCCAGCAGCCTGACAAGCTGCGGGTGGCTCCTGCCGAAGAGCAGATAAACGGCCAGGATCGCCAGGGCGCATTTGAGGCAGTCCCCCAGAAGGGTAACCGCCCCTGCCTTCTTGCCCAGGGTGCGGAGCGCATTGGTAGTCCCCGCATTCCCGCTTCCGTGTTCC
Source organism: Blautia caccae (assembly GCF_040095955.1). Classification (NCBI taxonomy): domain Bacteria; kingdom Bacillati; phylum Bacillota; class Clostridia; order Lachnospirales; family Lachnospiraceae; genus Blautia; species Blautia caccae. Next base: position 15,766 of record NZ_JBBMFP010000035.1, read on the forward strand.
CGGATATCAATTCCGTTTTTTCTTCCGTAAATATAAGAGGTCTGGAACAGACCAAACGCATAACCAATCAGCAGACTTACAATTCGTACCAGCATTTGTCATCCTACTCCTTTTCTTTGCGTTCCCTTATAATGAATTTCAGGGAGGTTCCCTTAAATCCAAAGGTATCTCTGATCTTATTCTCCAGATATCTGGTGTAGGAGAAATGCATCAGTTCCTTGTCATTGACGAAAATAACGAATGTAGGAGGCTTAACCGCCACCTGGGTAATGTAAAACAGCTTCAGGCGCTTGCCCTTGTCAGAAGGCGGCTGCTGCATGGCAACGGCCTCTGTCATGATCTCATTGAGCACACCGGTCTGCACCCGCAGTGTCTGATTCTCCAATACCATATCAATGGTTTCAAAAAGCTTTGGTATCCTCTGCCCTGTCTCAGCGGAAATAAAAATGATCTCCGCGTACGGCATGTAGGACAGAACCTCTCTGACTTTATTGGTAAACTTGTAGATCGTCTTATCATTTTTCTCGATGGCATCCCACTTATTCACTGCAATGATGATACCCTTGCCTCTCTCATGGGCAATACCTGCGATCTTGGCATCCTGCTCTGTGACGCCCTCTGTGGCATCGATCATCATGACCACCACATCCGCGCGCTCCACAGCCGTCACGGTACGGATAATACTGTAGCGCTCCAGCTCCTCTTTGATCTTGCTCTTCCTTCTGAGTCCTGCCGTATCGATGAAAATATACTCTTTATCCTTCCATTCCACCTTTGTATCAATGGCATCTCTGGTGGTTCCCGCAATATCGGATACGATGACACGGGATTCCCCGATCAGCTTGTTGATCAGTGAGGATTTTCCCACGTTTGGTTTTCCCACCACGGCGATCTTAGGAATATCTTCCTCCTCACCGTCTTCTGCGTCCTCATCAAAGTGCTCCACCACTTTTTCCAGCATATCACCGATTCCCAGCTTTCCGGTGGCAGAAACCGGCACCGGCTCCCCAATCCCCAGATTATAGAACTCATAGGTATCCATAATAAACTTGTCAAAATTATCTACCTTATTCACCACCAGAATCACGGGCTTACCGCTTCTTCTGAGCATGTCCGCCACCTTGGCATCGGAATCCACAAGACCCTGGCGCACATCTGTAATGAAAATGATCACATCTGCAGTATCTATGGCGATCTGCGCCTGCTCCCGCATCTGTGACAGGATAATATCCCTGCTGTCCGGCTCAATACCACCGGTGTCAATTAACGTAAAGGATTTATCCAGCCAGTTCACATCTGCGTAGATACGGTCTCTGGTCACCCCCGGCGTATCCTTTACAATGGATATCTTCTCTCCTGCCAGGGCGTTAAAAAGTGTGGACTTTCCCACATTAGGTCGTCCAACAATTGCTACTATCGGTTTGCTCATACATCTGTCTCCTTCTATGTGCTCTTCCCGCCTCTTTTTCCAGAAGGGCTGACACCAGGGAGGCGCCGTCCTCTTCCACTATTTTTACGGGAATTTTTAACTGTTCTTCCACCTGCTCTACGGTTACATCATCCAGAAATACATTCTCCCCGCTCCTGAGCAGATTGCAGGGCAGAAGCAGGTATTCTCCCAGAGGCCTGCCCTGAAGCTGTGCTATGATATCCTGCCCGGTCAGAAGACCGGACACTGTGATCTTCTCTCCGAAGAAATGGTTGCGGATACAGTATCCGTGGATCTTAACCTTTGGATAAAGTGTTTCGATCCGGTCCGCGTATCTGCGGATAAAAGGATACGCTAGGGAACCGGTGGCAAAGGACACCTCCAGCGCCCGCTCATCTCCGGAAAGTCCAGCGACAGCCTCCTCTACTTCGTTCTCCAGCAGGCGCAGCATACCCACACCGTTCTCAAGCTGCAGGTAGCCGTCATACCTCTCTTCAGGAGGCAGCTTGCGCCCGGCAGTCAGATACCATTCATCACTTGCGTGGATAAAATGTAATCCATATTCTTCATATAACCGTTTCTGCCATGTTTCAATCAGGGAAATCACATTTTCGGCATCTTCTTTTCCAAAGGACTGAAGCGGATACAGTCCATCCCTGTATTTGCTCAGCCCCACAGGCACAACAGAAACGCTTTTCAGGTGGGGCAGGTATTTTGCCAGCTCCTCAATACTTCTCTCCAGCTCTTTGCCGTCATTGAGCCCTTTGCAGAGCACAATCTGGCCATTCATCTCAATTCCCGCCTCATAGAGTCTCTGCACTTTAGGGAAAATGTCCCCGGCAAAACGGTTGTGCAGCATTTTACAGCGAAGCTCGGGGTTGGTCGTATGGAAAGAAATGTTGATAGGCCCCAGATGATAATGGATGATCCTGTCAATATCATGGTCGCTCATATTGGTGAGCGTCACATAATTTCCCTGTAAAAAGGAGAGACGGGAATCATCATCTTTAAAATAGAGGGTCTCTCTCATGCCCGGGGGCATCTGGTCAATAAAGCAGAAGACACAATGATTGCTGCAGGAACGGTATTCGTCCATGAGACTGTTCTCAAATACGATTCCCAAGTCTTCCTCGTAATCCTTCTCCACCTCCAGCTCCCATTGCTCACCGTCCGCTTTCTGCACAAGAACCTCTATATACTCATCATTCACCAAATAGTGGTAGTCAAAGACATCCTCAATCTCCTGTCCGTTGATAGACAAAAGCTCATCCCCCGGAGCCAGTTCCAGCTCCTCGGCAATGCTTCCGGCTTCCACTTCCCGGATGATATGTCTGCATTTTTTCACAATTTCTCCTCATTTCTAAACGGGTCTTTTTATACCCGCTATTTATTATCATACCAATAAAGCATAAAAAAAGCAATAATTTCCTTGACGCTGCTCACTTTCTGATGTTATAACTTAATGTGTAATTATATGTCAAAAAAACTCTAACGGAGGTCATTATGGTCAATATCAGTTTATTGGAGAAGTCCATTCCGGTGGCACCTATTAAAATAGCAGCCCTGGACAGCTGCAAAGAGCTGGCCCAGCAGGTGGATTCCCATCTGGTACAATTCAGAAAGGAATTAGATTCTCACAATCAGTCCGGACTTAATTTCCGCGGCTACACAGCAGATACTTTTCTTCTTGACTGCAAGTGTCCACGCTTTGGCTCAGGTGAAGCGAAGGGCATCATCAATGAATCCGTGCGCGGCACGGACCTCTTTATTATGGTAGATGTATGCAACCACAGCCTGACCTATAAAGTCAGCGGACATGTCAACCACATGTCTCCGGATGACCACTACCAGGATTTAAAAAGGATCATCGCCACTGCTACGGGAAAAGCGCACAGGATCAACGTGATCATGCCTTTCCTATACGAAAGCCGTCAGCACAAGAGAAGCAAGAGGGAATCCCTGGACTGCGCGCTGGCACTGCAGGAGCTGGTGCAGATGGGGGTATCCAATATCATCACCTTTGACGCACATGATCCGCGGGTGCAGAATTCTATTCCCCTGTCCGGTTTTGACAACTTTATGCCCACTTATCAGTTCCTGAAAACCCTGTGCGCGTCCATCGACAACTTCAGGATTGACAATGAGCATCTGATGATCATCAGCCCGGATGAGGGCGCCATGCAGAGGGCTGTGTATTTTTCCAATATCCTCGGCGTGGATATGGGTATGTTCTACAAACGCCGCGATTACTCTACCATCATAAACGGCAAGAACCCCATTGTGGCCCATGAGTTCTTAGGTGACTCCGTGGAGGGAAAAGATGTGATCGTCATTGACGACATGATCTCCTCAGGGGAAAGCATGCTGGATGTGGCAAAACAGTTAAAAGACCGGAAAGCAAGGCGTGTCATTGTCTGTACCACATTCGGACTCTTCACTGACGGCCTGGAAAAATTTGATGAATATTATGAAAAAGGGTATATTTACCGCGTCATCACCACCAACCTGAACTACAGAAATCCGGACCTTTTAAACCGTCCTTATTATCTGGAAGCAGATATGAGCAAATACCTTGCAAGTATTATGGACATTCTGAACCATGACCTGTCTGTGGAAAAAGTCCGCTCTACAACTAAGAAGATCAATATGCTGCTGAACCGTTTCTCATAAATCCGCACACGGTTTTCGGCACGTCAAAAAGCAAAAAAATCCTCCGTACACAGCGTATCCAAACGCCTGTACGGAGGTCTTTTTTAATTTAACTGATATACATCTGCATATCCCACACCAAAGGAAAGTGCCTGGTCATGGGTATCGTGATAGATATCCACATTGCCGTAAGGTACTCCTCTGTCTTCCACTACATAGACGCCTCCATTGATCAGAAGCTTTGTTCCAAACGGAATACCATTCATGGCAACAGTCCTTCCCGCCTGGGGAACAGTACCGCTGGCTGTGTATCCCTGTCCATGACAGAGGGCACAGTTACAATATCCGGTCAGTCTGAACCTGCCCAGATATTTTCCCTGGGAATCATCAGAGGAGGTATCTTCCTGTTCTGTGATCTCCTGTGATGTCTCTGTATCGGAAGAATTCTCTTCCTGTACATCATCATAGCTCTCAGAGGATTCCTGTGAGGCACTCTGCTGTGCGGCTGCCTGCTGTTCTGCGGCCTCCTGCTGTGCCTTTCTTGCTGCTTCCTCCTGGGCTGCTTTCTGCGCTGCAAGCGCTGCTGCCGCTTCCTCATCCTTCTGCTGCTTCATCAAGCTGTCAATCACGGCTTCCTGGGAATTCACTTTCTCCAGCAGCTCTTTTGCTGCGCTCTGTTCACTGTCAATCTGTGAACTATATGTATCGATCTGCTTGGTTGTATTTCTCACCAGGTCGGATACCTCCGCCTGCTTGTCCATACTTTCCTGCTTCAGTTCTTCAAGCGCTTCCTGCTCTTTTTTTACACCGGCTTCTTTGTCTTCAATCTCCTGCTGTGTCTCTTTGTAGAGGTCCAGCATCTTCCGGTCGTACTTTGTGAGCTGCATAATGTTCTCTGCCTTGTTCAGGAAATCAGTGAAGTCCTTTGCCTCTGTCAGCATAGTCATGTAGGAATCATTGCCGTTCTCATACATGTACTGAATCCGAAGCTTCATGCTCTCATACTGCTCTTCCCTGCGGGCTTTCGCATCATCCAGTTCTTTCTCGATCTGTTGTAACTCTGCCTGCTTAGCATCTGACTTTTCCTGTAAATCTGAGAGGTTCTTACTCAGGTCCGTAAGCTGCCGGTTTAACTCCGTAAGGTATGCCTCCAGATCACCTTTTTTGGCTTCCAGAGAGCTGATCTTATCCTGTGAGGCGTTCAAATTACTCTGTGTCTCAGTTTTCTGCTGTTCCGCTTCTGTAATCTTTTTCTGTGTTGCAGACGCGTATACCGGAGTTATGGTAAGACTTGCAATCAGGAATGTCAAAAATAAGCTTGTACATTTTTTATTTCTCATATTCTAAGCTCCTTTTTTATTACGAGCATAATTATAACACATAGATTACTAAATGCAAAGCTTTTTTACGTTTTTTGTAACAACTATGTAATATTCACAAAAAAACAACCCTGAAATTTATGCATTAAGTCAATTGATTTCGCACAATCCGAGGAAAGCTCCCAGATTCCCCCTTTTTCCCTTACTGGCTCTGTGGGAGAATAAAAAGTCAGGATTACAGCAGGTACAGATTCCCGGATAAGAAATATGAGCAGGAAGAATACCCGACTCAGCAAAGATCAGCGCATTGGCTGCCCAGAGATCCAGAAGATACTTGCCATGACCTTTGTTTATCAGTATCTTCCCGTGTTCTGAAGCCGGAAACGCGCTCATAAACTGTTCTGCCACGTCCTCACTCACCTCATAGCATTCCTGACAGATGGAAGGCCCTATAGCCGCCAGAATATCCTCCGGCCTGCAGCCGTATTCCCTCTGCATGGTCTCCACAGTCACCTTACCCATCCTGCCCACTGTTCCCTTCCAGCCGGAATGGGATAGGCCGATAACCCGCTTCCCGGGGTCCACAAAATACAGGGGGACACAATCCGCATAAAATGTGGCAAGCACCAGTCCCGGTACATTTGTCACAAGCCCGTCAACATCCGTGTAGTCCCGGTCAGCGGCAAATCCTTTGCCTCTGTCCGCCTCTGTGACCACACGTACATTCGTGGTATGTGTCTGGTCAGAGCAGACAATCTGTTCCGGTGAAAATCCTACCGCGGCGGCAAGCCTTCTGTAATTTTCCCTCACATCCTCCTCGCGGTCGCCTCTGGAAAAACTCAGGTTCATGGAAGCGCAGTCGCCCCGGCTCACCCCGCCCAGTCTGGTGGAAAATCCATGCACAATGCCCGGAAGCTCTTCAAAAGCCTGGTATGTCAGGTATGTGACACCATTTGTTTCATGTATCTTCATATGATTTTCTGTCTCGGGTCTCCAATGAATTTCCATATCTGTGTCCTCCCTTTTTTCTTTATATGTGGTATAAAAACGCATCCTTTATAAGCACCGTTTCATCCGGCGTGATCCCCACCACATCGAACCTGCAGGCTGTGTCCTCCGGCAGTCCTCTTTCCATAAGATAAAACAGCGCCGTATGACATATCCGGCGCTGTTTTTTGTTATCCACTGCAAGAAACGGACCGCCGCAGTCAGCGCTCTCCCGGAATTTCACCTCAATAAAACAAAGGTACTCCCCGTCCATGGCGATCAGATCGATCTCACCCTGCCGGCAGCGGAAGTTCTTCTCCAGAATCCTGTAACCCTGCTGCTCCAGATACCGGGCAGCGTTCTCTTCATACCACGTTCCTGTCTCTCTTGCGGATCTTTTCATATTTTGTCATCCTCAGTCTGTAAAATTCCTGATAAAAGTGGCACGGTGAATGGGAGATGGCCCGTATTTCCTGATCGCCTCTATATGGGACGCCGCTCCGTATCCTTTATGGGAGGCAAACCCGTATTCCGGCATCACCTTGTCATACTCCCTCATAAGCCGGTCCCTGGTCACCTTGGCGATAATACTGGCAGCGGCAATGGAAATACTTTTGGCATCGCCCTTTATAATAGGAACCTGGGGAATATCCATCTGCGGTATGGTCACCGCATCATTTAACAGAATCTGGGGCCGGACTGTGAGTTTGGATACCGCCTCCCGCATGGCTTCATAGGTTGCCTGCAGAATATTGATCTCGTCAATCCTGGCAGGCCCTGCATATCCCACGCCAACACTGACTGCCTCTTCCATGATCACATCATACAGCTCCTCCCGCCTCTTCTCGGAGAGCTGCTTGGAATCGTTTAAATAGAGCAGTCTGCAGTCTTTTGGAAGGATCACGGCTCCGGCAACCACAGGACCTGCAAGAGGGCCTCTTCCGGCTTCGTCGATGCCGCAGACATAGCCCAGATGCTCATACTGATACTCATAGGCTTTCATTTTTTCAATACGTGCACGCTCCGCCTCCAGCTTTTCCTGCTGTTTTCTGGCCTTCCCGATCAGGGCCTGCACACCTTTCCGCTCATCCTCCAGATAAAGAGCGCACAGATCATCCAGCTCTGTTTCCGCTGCATTCTGAAATTCTGTACGGATTTCCTGAATACTTTTCATCTTCTGTCTCATCCTTTGTTTTTCAATAACACCCCGCTGCAGCAGTACAGACAGATCTGCGCATTTGCTGCGCTGACCCGGCCCACTGTAAAACGGATTTAATGGCCGGCTGCGGGTTTCACACCTGTTCCAGCGTAATTCTGCCGATTTTTCCGTTCCGGAACTCCTCCAGCAGAATGTTGGATGCTTTTCCATAATCCAGCTCGCTGCCTTTCTGCAGGCAGTTTCTGTTTACGGCAATGGTCTCCAGCATTTTCAGGCGGTCCTCGGATTCCTCCACGTCATAGCGCTCTTTTAAAATACCCTCATAATATCTATGGAGATATCCCAGAAGCTCCAGGGAAAGTTCCTCCAGATTCAGAATCTCATCTTTTATGGAGCCCACCATAGCCAGCTTGGCGCCTACGCTCTGGTCCTCGAATTTCGGCCAGAGAATGCCCGGTGTATCCAGAAGCTCCACATTTTTATTGATGCGTATCCACTGCTTTCCTTTTGTCACACCCGGCTTATTGCCGGTCTTTGTACAGGCTTTTCCGGCAAAGGAATTGATAAATGTGGATTTCCCCACATTGGGAATCCCCACTACCATAGCTCTGACCGGACGGTTCTGAATGCCTCTTTTCCTGTCTCTCTCTATTTTTTCCTTACAGGCCTCCATGATCACAGGAAGCACCTGGCGGATGCCTGCCCCGCTTTTGGAATTTGCCTTCACGACAAAGAACCCTTTCTCCGTAAAGTGCTGGGTCCACTTTTCATTCTGCCGCTCGTCTGCCAGATCCGATTTGTTCAGCAGAATCAGCCTGGCTTTATTTTTGCCCAGCTCGTCGATATCGGGATTTCTGCTGGAAACGGGGATTCTGGCATCCACCACCTCAATGATCAGATCGATCAGCTTTATATTCTCCTGCATCATGCGCTTTGCTTTCGTCATGTGCCCGGGATACCATTGATAATTCATAATTGTTCCTCTCTGTCTGTCAGCTCTTGATGAGGCCGAATTTTCCAAAAGGGGAAACTCTCAGCCATATTTTGCCCACAATATATTTCTGCTTTACATTTTCCACCTCGGCAAAACGGCTGTCCTCACTGTTGTTCCGGTTGTCTCCAAGTACAAAATATTCGTTTTTTCCCAGTGTGATCTGTGTCTCTGCCAATCCGGGATTGCTGATCTTTGGAAAATCCTTCTTCTCCATATAAGTCTCCCCATTGATCAGAATCAGCCCGTCCTTGATCTGCACCGTCTCACCCGGCAGACCGATGATGCGCTTTACATGCATACTGGAATGCTGCTTGGCGTCCTTCTTAAAGGCCACAATATCGCCCCTCTCCGGCTCGCCCAGCTTGTATGACACTTTATTGATCAATACCTTGTCTCCCGTGGCCAGTGTGGGTTCCATGCCGCCCTCCTGCATGACAATGGTCTGGCAGAAAAAAATGGATACCACTGCAGCTAATACAAGAACCACTGCGATCTCGAATACCCATATGAGCAGAGGGCGCACATGGCCGTCTTTGGAAAACTCCGGTCCTTTACTTTCTTTTTTCTTCATGGCAGCATCCTCCTATCCATTTAGAAACAGGGACATATACATAAGTATGTGTCCCTGTTTTCTAAACATTATTATTTTACTAATTCTTTTACCTTAGCTGCTTTACCAACGCGCTGTCTTAAGTAGTTCAGTTTTGCACGTCTTACTTTACCGCGTCTGATCACTTCCACTTTCTCCACATTGGGGGAATGCAGCGGCCATGTTTTCTCAACGCCGATTCCGTTGGAATTCTTTCTTACAGTGAAGGTCTCACGATTGCTTCCACCCTGTTTTTTCAGCACAACGCCTTCAAAAATCTGGATTCTCTCGCGGTTACCCTCTTTGATCTTACCGTGTACTCTTACGGTATCTCCCACATTAAACTGCGGAACTTCTGCTTTCATCTGAGCAGCTTCAATGTTTTTGATGATTTCGTTCATGATCTTTTCTCCTTATACTCTGGATGTTCTTAATGCAGTGTGCAGCAGAGGACCATCTCTTTTTTACAACGAGTATAATTATACTATGAGTGCTGCGAGATTGCAAGTATTTTTTTCTTGCAGCGGCAAAATACTGCATAACCGGCATACCCCAAAATCGTCCCCAGCACATTGGTGAGCACATCGTCTGTCTGGGCATATCCTCTTTTTGTGAGGAACTGGAAAAGTTCAATGGACAGACTGACTGCACATCCCATACATAATGTACTCCAAACCCGCCTCATTTTCACGGAGACCACGGGCAGCAATACACCAAACGGAACAAACAGCAGGACATTTTCCAGGACAAAAGCATCCCCGCGCGGCCCGCTGCCAAGGGTACTGAAAGGCATCCAGTCGATCCCGTCCCTGCTGCCCGGTTCTCTTGACAAAAATGTGATGAACAGAAGCATACACAGATATCCCGCAAGAACTGCCGCGCCTAAAAAGCGCCTGCGCTGTCCCTCATTCTGTCCCCGGACTTTTGTCAGCAGAGAAATCGTCAGGCCAGCCGCAAAAAATGCGGCAAGTCCTGCAAAAAAGTATTTCCCCACATCCGCGATATCTCTTATTAAATAGTGTATCAGTTCGCCTGTATACTGTCCCATACCCATGTACTCCCACTCTGTCAGACTATGGCAAAAACCGCCGCGGCACTTGGAATACTTTCTGTTTCCTGTTCACACGCCACTGTCCCGCGGAAAATCCCGAGGCAGCCAGCGCGGTTACTATACCAGGTATTTTCCGTCCAGTACATCTTTTAAATAGGCACCGTACTCGTTCTTTTTCAGAACCTCATATGCCTCCATGACCTTTTCCCTGGAAATCCATTTATTGTGGTAAGCGATCTCCTCCAGGCAGGCAATTTTTCTGTGCTGATGGTCTTCCATGGTCTTTACGAAATTAGTTGCCTCCACCAGAGATTCATGTGTTCCTGTATCCAGCCAGGTAAATCCCTGGCCCAGAAGTTCCACGTTCAGCTCGTTCTGCTCCAGATAGATCCTGTTCAAATCCGTGATCTCCAGCTCTCCCCTTGCGGACGGCTTCAGATTCTTGGCATACTCCACCACCTTATTGTCATAGAAGTAAAGGCCAGTGACACAGTAATTGGACTTTGGCTGTGCCGGTTTCTCTTCAATGGAAACCGCCTTGCCCTCACTGTCAAACTCTACGATTCCAAACCGCTCCGGATCATCCACATAATAACCGAACACGGTAGCTCCTTCTGTACGGGCTGCCGCTGCACACAGTCTCTTTTTCAGTCCGTGTCCGTAGAAAATATTGTCACCCAGGATCATGGCAACACCGTCATCTCCGATAAAATCCTCACCGATGACAAATGCCTGTGCCAGTCCGTCCGGGCTTGGCTGTACCGCATAGGACAGTTCAATGCCAAACTGATGCCCATCTCCCAAAAGAGCCTCAAACCTGGGAGTATCCTCCGGTGTGGAAATGATCAGTATCTCTCTGATTCCCGCCTCCATAAGTACGGACAGCGGATAATAGATCATAGGTTTATCATAGATAGGTAAAAGCTGTTTTGATGTCACCTTGGTCAGTGGATACAGTCTTGTTCCTGATCCGCCTGCTAAAATAATTCCCTTCATACTCTGTACCTCTGTTTCTTCCTGTATTTTAGATTTCCGGCAGCTGCTCTTATGCACAGGCAGCGCATTACTTGCGCAGACCCGGCTGCGCAAGTATATTTTTTCCGGTCAAAAAGCACGTGAATCCCGCATTTTTTAATTTTCGTGGAGCAGTTTCTGCAGCTCATCGGTCTGCAGGTAACGCGCCAGGGCATCCTGCCATGCAGGAAGGCGGTTAAAGCCGTTTGCCTCCAGTTTATCCTTGCTCATCCTGCTGTTATGAGGTCTTTTTGCCTTTGCCGGGAACTCCTCAGAGCTTACAGGATGTACATTTACGTTCATGCCCGCCTGACGGAAGATTTCAGAAGCAAATTCAAACCAACTGCAGAGACCTTCATTTGTGGCATGATAAAAGCCGTATTTTTCTGTCTCGATCATATCCACAAGCAGAACAGCCAGATCATAAGTATAGGTCGGAGAACCGATCTGATCTTCCACCACATTGATATCCGTGTGTTTCTTGCCCAGATTCAGCATGGTCTTGATAAAATTTTTGCCGTTCACGCCAAAGACCCAGGCGATCCTCACGATGAAGAATTTCTCCACATGGTCTGTCACTGCCACTTCACCCTCATACTTGGTCTGCCCGTACACATTCAGCGGATCTCTCTCATCATCCGGTTCCCAGGGTCTTGTGCCCTCCCCGTCAAACACGTAGTCCGTGCTGATATACATCATTTTCAGACCCAGCTCCCGGCATACTTTCGCAATGTTCTCTGTACCGTAAGCATTGACTTTGCGGCAGACCTCCACATTATCCTCTGCAGCATCCACAGCCGTGTAGGCAGCACAGTGGACAACAGCTTCCACATCCGCCTCCCCGATCACTTTTCTGCATGCCTGGGGATCTGTGATATCCATCTCCTCCACATCCACGCCAACGCCTATATGACCTCTCTTAGCCAGCTCGTTCATTACGTCATGTCCCAACTGTCCCTTTACACCTGTCACTAAAACTCTCATAACCTTCATCCTTTCTTTTCCCTGCCCGTTATACCCGGCAGAGACGATTTATTTCCTGCAAATAAAAATCCCCGCTTCTTTACTGATGGAGATGCCTCCGTCTCTTTGGATCTTCTCCTCCAAAAACTGCTTAAACTCTCTCTGTCTGGGATAGAGAAGTTCACTCTGGTTCCCATGACAGGACAAAATATAATCAAGCAGCGGCTCCGGCTTATCTACCCACAGACTGTCATCGTACATACGTTTCTCCACAGAGGAGAAATACGGCTCCAACAGCTTCTGTCCGTTTTCCAGCCCGAACAGCTTATAGAGGGCAACCTCTGACAGAGATATCCTGGGATCAAACTCCTTCACCAGCTCTGTGATCTCATGCATATGCCCCGTCCCGTAGGTGCTGCAGTAAAAGATGCCGTCCTCACTCAATACACGGCTGTTCTCTTCCAGAGCTTTTGCTATGTTCTGTACATAGAAAAGCACATGATTGGCAACCACCCGCTGGAAGTGCCCGTCCGGAAATGGAAGCTTCTGACAGTCCAGAACTCTGAAATCAAAATACTTCTTTCTCTCGTTTCCAATGTTCACTGCAGCATCGTGCACCATTCCGCCCGAAGCGTCAGACAGGCAGATATATTTTCCCTGCAGCACCGCATCAGGTGCGTGTTTCCAGAGCTGCCCGTTGCCGCATCCCACTTCCAGGACATTTTTCACCTGGTCCAGATCGATCTGTTCGCAGAGCCAAGCAAACCACCCTTGGGGGTTGGAGGAATACCGTTCGTGGAGGGAAATGCGGATATTTAAATTGGCTCCGTTTTTATATTGCTCCACCAGCATCTTCTCCATATCGGTCAGATGGATCAGATTGAGGATCTCATTCCAGTCAATCTGGTTTGTCTGCTGAACAATCTGCATGGTATTCTGCAGGGCGTGCTCCATCTGGTTCATATTCTCAATCTTCTTCTGCACCAAATCGATCTGCATCTTCAGGGATTCCAGAATATCGGAACTGGTATCATGTATGGTCATATTTGATATTTCTTTTAATGAAAATCCCAGATATTTCAGGGAGAGGATTTTCTGGAGTCTCAGAAAATCTTCATCGGAATACATGCGGTATCCCGATTCATTGACAAAACTGGGCTTTAAAAGACCTTTCTTATCATAATACCGTATGGTTCGGATTGTCACATGAGCCATCCGGGCAAACTCCCCGGTGGTATAATAATGCGCCACAAAATCCCTCCCTTCCGTCTGCTTCTATCCTGCCGCGCGCTTAAGCCAGGCGCTCTCCGTACATTTTATCAAAATAGTTGGAATATTCGCCGCTGAGAATATGTTTCCACCAGTCCTCATTGTCCAGATACCACTGTATGGTCTGTGCAATTCCTGTGTCGAAGTTATATTTCGGCTTCCATCCCAGCTCTGTTTCCAGTTTTGTCGGGTCAATGGCATATCTCATGTCATGTCCCGGACGGTCTTTGACATATTTGATCAAACTTTCCGGTTTATTCAAGGCTTTGAGAATTGTCTGTACAACCTGAAGATTTGTTCTCTCATTATGTCCGCCCACATTGTAAACCTCACCGACTCTTCCGTTATGGATGATCAGATCAATCGCTTCGCAGTGGTCTGACACATGCAGCCAGTCTCTCACATTTTCACCGTTTCCGTATACCGGAAGCTCCTCATCTGCCAGAGCGCGGCTGATCATCAGCGGAATCAGTTTTTCCGGAAAATGATAGGGACCATAGTTATTGGAACATCTGGAAATGGTCACCGGCAGTCCAAAGGTTCTGTAATAAGCAAGTACAAATAAATCGGCGCTGGCCTTTGAGGAGGAATAGGGGCTTGAAGTGTGAATCGGTGTTTCCTCTGTGAAGAACAGGTCCGGTCTGTCAAGGGGCAGATCCCCGTAAACTTCATCGGTGGATACCTGATGGTAACGCTTTACACCATATTTTTTAGAGGCATCCAGCAGCACTCTTGTTCCCATAACATTGGTCTGCACAAAAATGCCCGGGTCTTCAATGGAACGGTCTACATGGCTCTCTGCCGCGAAATTCACTACAATATCAAATTTTTCTTTCTCAAACAGATCCATAATAAACGGTTCGTCCGCAATATCACCTTTGACAAATTTGTAATTCGGTTTATCTTCCACTGGTTTCAAAGTTTCCAGATTGCCGGCGTAGGTGAGCAGATCCAGGTTTACGATCTCATAATCCGGGTATTTATTCACCATGTGATGTACAAAGTTTCCTCCGATAAAACCGGCACCGCCTGTTACTAATACTTTCATGTGGTATTCTCCTTTGCTTTTTCTCTGATAAGGTTACTATAAGGGGTGACGTAAGGTCACTGTCAAGGGTTTTTTCAGAAAAAAAGAACCCAGGCTTTCGCCCGGGTTCCTAAGCATTAAAAATTATGCTTCTTTTCTTTTTTTGTATGTAACAGCCATTCCAGCTACTGCAATAACAGCTACGATACCTGTCCACATCATAACGTTTGTTTCGCCTGTTTTAGGTGATGTGGATGCTTTTGCTGCTGCGTCTTTGTCAACAACAAATGCTACTGGAGACAGAGATGTGAAGGTTGCTGTGATTGTACCAGCACCAGCTTTTGCTTCTACCTTCTCCCAAGCGCTTCCGTTGTAGTGCAGAACTGCAACAGAAGAACCTTCTGTAACACCAGCTACTTCAAATGTGATGGTTACAGGGAATGTTGTTCCGTCCGGAACAGAGATGTCTTTTACATCTACAACCTGCATGCCTTCTTTGAAGTCAGCGCCAAGAACCTCTTTCAGAGTTTCCTCTTTTTTAACGTTCTCAACGGCCTCTTTGTACTCGTCAGGAACTGCCTTGATCTCAACAGTAACTGCGTTACCGTTGGCATCTGTAGCTGCCTGAGCTTTGGTTACAACACCTGTAACCTGTACACTTGGCTGTGCGAATACTGCAACGGCTGAGCTAACAGTCATAACAGCTGCGCACACTAAAGCAATAAGTTTCTTCATGATAAAATCCTCCTTTTGTTTCTTCTTGCTTTATTACATTTAACAAGCTTGAAGTTATTATAACACTAGTTTCGTAATTTGTAAAACATTTCTATCAATATTTTTTTTAATTTTTCATCATTTATATAAAACTTCTCATGTTTCGGACCGGCTGCCGCCTCGCCGGGGATATATTGTGTTCCCGCAGTTCATAGGCGGTATATATATGGATTCAAGTGAAATTTCTTCTAGTTTTTTCCGCATTTATGCAGGCCGCCCTCCTGGACCGAAGAGGCAGTACGACGCTCTGACCTTTGATTCGGTGATAATTTTCAGAAAATTTCATTCATGCCATTTCCCCCAAATTTATTATGAACGGCGGATGCAAAACTGTCCGTTTCCGCTTTAAAAGGACCTTCACCGATAAGTGCGGATGTTATTTCAAAAAGCCGATTCACACTTTGTCAAAAATGAACATACCCGCAATCCCTTGATATTAGTGGGATTACGGGTATATTTTCATCTACTTTCGCAATGTATAAAACGTTTCTATCAACATTTTTTGTAATTCTTCATCATTCACATAAAACTCTTCATGTTCCGCGCCTGCAACGGCTTCTCCCGGAACATACTGGGTTTCGCTGTCACCAAGCTGATAGCGGGCTAAGTCGTTAATCTGGTCAGCATTCAGGTCTGTCACCAGATACGGCTTGATCACCGGATAAAACGCCTCATAGTAATCACCGGCCGCGCCGACTTTATTCCTCAGGGAGGAGATCAGAGCCGGAATATACTGCACCTGGCGCTGCATACGCCCATTATTGCTGCCCTGTACATCCGTATCCCTGTAACGCACATATTTCTCCGCCTGCTCTCCTGTCAGTTTCACAGTCTCACCTTTTACGAACGCAGGGTCAATCATCGTATAATCTTCCGGTATGGTGATCTCCACACCGCCCACTGCGTCGTTCATTGTGCTGATCGCGTCAATATTCAACGACACATAGCCGTCTATCGGCAGATCAAAAAGCAGCTCCGATACCGTCTTCTTCATGGCCCAGCAGCTGCTCTGCTCCCCATTGCCGTAGGCATATTGGGTGGCAAGCTGCGCATTTACGGAAGTATAATAATTGCCGTTTGCGTCATAGATATCAATATCTGTCATGGAATCCCTGGATATCTGCAGAATACGCGCTGTCTGTGTCTCCTTATCCAGAGATATGATCATAACACAATCCGCCTGTCCTGCTACTCCCGGCGTGTCCTTCAGAGTAACCGTTTCTTTTTTATCCACACCCATGAATAAAATATTTGTAAGATTTTTATTATACTCATATTTCTGGCCATTATAAGTGATGGTATCATCGCTGGCCTGGGAAACGGATGCGCCTGTGCTTTTCTCCATATTGTCCGCAACTGTCTTTGCTTTGCTGTTATTTTTCACAACATAAACCACCACAGCCAGAGCCAGCAGCAGAAGGATCAGTACAGAAACTATCACAACCAGTCTCTTTTTTTCTTTACTTTTCATCTATCAGTACCGCCTCTACAAGAAAACGCTGATCATTATTTCCATTGCAGGTTGACATTGTAATAATTCGGTCAGATGTTGTGACCGGAATGTCTGTATTGATATAGGATGCCATATTTCTCACCTGGCTGAGTGAATCCAGATACGCCTGGAACTGCTCTTCCTGGGTAAAATCAAAAGCCACCATAATATGTCTGCTGTCATAAGTAACCGCCGCAAAAATCTTATAAGTAAAAATGTGCTCCGGTGTATAAATATACACCTCTGAATGCTCATCCATATAAGCACTGTCCTTATAATCCTTCAGGCCGCCGAACATGGTACAGTCTTTCATATTATGTCCGTATATCACTGTATTCTTGTCCGTAAAATCTTTTTTGTTGAGGGATTCCGTGTAAATAGATCCGGGCAGTCCCTCTTCGCCCTCTATCGTGTGATCCAGATAGTAGGCGTCATCCTCGGGCCGCTGCACAATAGGATAATCCACTTCTGTGCTGGGAATCCGTATCCATGCATAGATTTCCGGGTTCATTTTCTGAAGCTCTGCAAAATCAATGGGAATCTCCACAGGCTCTTTCTCCGGCTCTGCTGCCGCTTCCTTTGCCGGCTCCTGTTTCGGTTCTTCAGTATCCTTTGTCTCTTCTGTCTTATTACTTTCTTTCAGCTTATCATATACTTCTTCTTTCTTCTGCTGACTGGTATAGTAATATACAGCAAAAGCCACGGCTGCCAGAAATATGATCAAAAATACCCAGAATAATTTACTTCTTCTTTTCTTTTCCATTGTCTGCCTCTTTCAATTTGCGAAGCTCCTCTTTCTTCTTATCCTTGCCTTTCACATAGGGAACGATCGCCAGTGTGGAAAGACCAAGATATTTCTCAACATCTTCTTCTGTCTTGATATTGTCGTTAATGATAAACCTCACGGTAAGCACGCCGCACACAAGCAGGATACCCAGCAAAATACCGATAGCGGTATTCTTCAGCAGGCTGGGGCTGACAGGTTTTTCTGAAACCTCCGCGCTCTCCACAGTTGTAGGCGGGTCAGATTTCATAATACTTGCCATTCTGTCTGCTGTTTCCTCGGCAACTGCATTTGCGATGATACAGGCATCTGCCGGATTCTCATCTATAGCTTTCACTTCCAGAATTCGTGTACCGGATTTATTTACTACAGTCAGAACATCCAGTATCTCTTTTCTGGAAAATGTTTTGTCCTCTTCCTCTTTGATGCGTTCAATAGCGGCATCAATAACCGGCTTACTGGTGGCGATCACCTCAAAGTCGGCTGTCAGTTCACTACCAATCTGAATATCTGCCAGGGATGTAACACTTGTCGTCTTATTTAAAATATAAAGCTGCGCTTTTGATTCATACTTAGGCGTGATAAGGAGCACTGTACCGCCTAATGCGATCACTCCACCCATAATCGCACAGATGGCGATCAGCCACCATTTCCGTATCAGTACATGGAACAGGGCACCTAAATCAATCTCCATTTCGTCATCGTATTCTTTATTATTCATTTTGTTCCTCTTTCATTGCAAAATTTTTCTTACGGTGTCTTGTTGATTTTAATAGTATCCGCCGTATTTATTTCCATAATACCCGCCATACTTCTTGCCGTAGTAGCTTCCTGTATGTACATCCACCTTGTTAAGAACAACACCCAGAAGGTTACTGTTAGCTGCCTTCAGCTGTCCGACCACACCTTTCGCCTCTGACCTGGAGGAATTATCCGCTGCCAGAACCAGAATGGATCCGTCACACACCTGAGCGATAACCGCTGCATCGATAACGCTTCCGAGAGGTGGCGTATCAATGATAATATAATCAAATGTGTTCTTCAGACCTGTGAGCAGTTTCAGCAGTCTCTCATTTCCCAAAAGCTCTGTAGGGTTGCTGGGGAAAATTCCCGTTGGAACCAGGAAAAGATTCCTCTTGTTCGTTCCATATACCACATCTCCCAATTCAGCCTGGCCGGAAAGATAATGGCTGAGTCCCTTAACAGCACCTTCCAGTTTCAAACGGTGAACCATTACGGATTTTCTCATATCCGCATCGATGAGCAGTGTATTCCTGCCGCTCTCTGCCAGCGCCAGCGCCAGATTGTAAGCGACTGTACTCTTTCCATCATTCGGTGTACAGCTTGTGACTGCAATGACCCGGTTCTCCACACCCGTAAATTCCAGGTTGGTTCTCAAGGTACGGTAAACTTCACGTTCCCGGCTTGATAATGAAATTTCTCCTTTGATTTCTAACTTATCCACTTATGTATTCTCCTCTGATAATTCTTGACGGATTTATTGTGCTGATTTCCTCACGGTATGTCTTTCCGATTTTTTTATCTATGTAAGAAAGGCAATCTCTCATCTCCGGGCGTCTGTGTGTCGCACCGTGGGCATCTGTGCCCAGTACATGAATGAGTCCGTGCCTCATTAATTTTAATAAATACCATCTTGTACTCCAGCCTGCTTTACCCATAACGCTGGAAACATTAACCTGCATGCAGGCTCCCATTCCGGCCAGCTCTGCAACCTGTTCTTCTTTCTTCATGCCCTGATAGCGCTCAATATGAGCAATCACAGGCAGATATCCGGCATACTGCAGATTCTGCACAGCCTGCCGTATATAGCGGAATTCCGAATAAACAGGAAATTCTACCAAAACATACTTTGTCTGATTCAGAGTCAGCGCATCGCCTCTGTCAAGGGCATCCACCACTCCCTCACTGTAATACAACTCGTTTCCGAGATATATCCTGGCTTTTGGATTCATTTCCTTTGCGTACTTACAGGTACGCAGATAGGCTCCCATCCTTTTTTCCAACACAGACGCGTCCATGTCGCAGTTAAAATGTGGTGTAGCAATAATTTCATCGATGCCGTCCTTAAACGCCATTCGCAGCATCCTGCGTGTTTCGTCCGCATTTTTTGCTCCGTCATCTACACCGGGCAAAATGTGGCAGTGTGTGTCTATAATCAATAATCTTATCCACCTTTACCATAAATTCACCCACCATTATAAAGGAAAGTCCTCTGTTTGTCTACTGGATATTTACCTTTAAAATGGCAGTATTTGACTGATTTCCATCGCTGTCGACAACATAATACACTACTTCATAGGTTCCCGGTGTATTGGTATCCACCGGATTCTGCAGCTGAATCTGTCTGAAAAGGGTGCTTCTGTCATCTTTATCGTCGGTGATATCCTGAATATATGTACTGTAATCAAACTTGCTTCCCACAGGCAGCGTCACTTCATATTCATTCAGACGAAACTGTGGGCTGCCGGCCGGAAGCTGTGCAATCGCCGCCTCCGCTGCCTCTGCACCGCCTGCAGTTTCCTGAGGAGGCTGCTCTTGGGCAGCCGGGTCGGCAGACGGATCTGCCGGGGCAGCTTCGCCCTCTCCCGTACCTTCACCTGTTGTTTCCCCTTCGGGAGCCGGCGCTTCTGTTCCTGCTTCCCCGCTTTCCTGGCCTTCCTCCGTTCCTTCCGGAGCCTGGCCGCTGTCCGCCGGTGCTGCTTCACCGGAAGCCTGATAATTTACCATAAGTTTCTTTTTTGTCACATTGCGGCTGTTGTCCATTGCTGTATAGGTTACTTCAGCCTGGGTTCCGTCAGCAGTTGGTTTTACGGATTCCACCATAAGGGTATCTGATACATCCCCGTCCTTGTCATCCACTGCCGTGATGCCTTCCAGAAGAAGCTTCTTATCCTGCCCCGCCACATAAGTCAGCGTATTGTCCCCAGGAACTTTTATCTCCGGTGCTGTCTTGTCCCGATTAAGTACCAGAAATACGGTACCGGCGGTAATTCCGATGCATACAATAATTGCTGCTGCAATTAATCCTTTTTTCATCTTCTTTCCATTCCTCTCGTATATATTTAAAATAAGAAAGTGTTGCCATCATTTCTATTCTTTCCCATTTCAAACAACATTATTATATTAACATTACATAAATCATTAATCAATTACTTTTTTTAATTCTTTTGGGTTGGCAATGGAGTAAATGTAATTGAGAAGTTCCTTCCTATTAAAAACAGCAAGATCATCTGCCGCTTCCGGAGGCATCAGCAGATAGGACTTCAGTTCCTCCAGGATTTCTGAAATATCGGAATATACTACCTCAGAAATGCCGGGATTTTTTATATTGACATCCATCTGGAGAGGAAGTCTGTAATGGATGACCAGCCATGTGTTCATGCGAGTGTAATCACCGTAATAATAGTCTTCGGAGAAGAAGTCTGCTGCCCTTACTTTTTTCTTAGTTTTCTGAATTTGAGCCCAGACGATGTCGTCTTTCTTTGTGGTATACCTGCCTTGAATGTCTGTAAAACGCACAATGCGGGGCATGTATTCCGTGAAAAAACGATAGTCTGTGTATAGATGGAAGAGATAACCCTGGACGCTTGGATCCGGGAGAAGGTCACGGTATTTATCAAGAAATTTGGACAGTATGGGGTATTGGACAATTTCCTGCAAGGTGTCAGGGCTTCGGAAATGGGATTGGAATTTGTCTTTTACAGTGTCGGGCAGTAAATTGCCGACCAGGAAGGCGTTTTTGGCTTTTGGCTGATTTAACGGGTGTGAAAATGGCAGCGAATTTAGGAAAAAATTCGCTGCGGTTAAGTGGATGATGTAGCCGGGCATGGTTTTTAATACCTCACTTATGAGTTTGTTGGCTTATTTTTATATGGTAAAATGATTTTTAAAGGTATAGGAGTGTATCGGTTATGATTGGCAAATATCTGTCACCTTTGCCAAAACTGCCCATACATATGGGGCGCCGTACATGTTCAATGCTTTGGGGCCGGTGATTTTGTCGGGGGCATTTTTTATTTTTTTGTATGCGTTTTCAAAGGTGCTCCTGGTGATGGAGCGCTCTCTGCGGTCTGTGAACATCTCGCCGCCTTTGATGGTATAGGTAAAGGGGAGCATTTTCTTTGTGTAGAAGGTTTCTCCCTGGTGGGATGTAATTGCTTGCCAGAGGTTGTCTATAGTAACGGTTTCCGCTGCATTGCTCATGTGCGATTCCTCTCTTAGATATAATTTATTCCTGATATCTTTATAGTATTTTACATTTAAATTTGAAAAGGTGCAACTGAAAGATAGCGTCTAAGCGGATATTTATAATCCGATGACGCTGTCTTTCTGCATCTTATTCTCTATTTACTCCTCATCTTCTCCCTCTCTTCCTGTCTTTTCTTCCACTCCTCCATAAATGCGCGCTTTCCCTCTGTGACAAGAAATTCCGAGCAGGCTGCATCAAGAGCATACTGTTTCATCATAGCTGCCTTTCTTTTTTCTTCTCCTGCAATTTTCACCAAGTCTGCCTCCACCTCTGCTTCATCCTTACAGTGCTCAGTGAGTAGAAAATCCTCTTTTATTTTGTCATACATCTGCATTGTCCAGCGTGAGCTTAAATCAAATAAATCATCAAAATTCTTGATTCTTTGCTCTGCCTGCTTATTGTCTGAAACAGGTCTTAAACCCAGCACACGCTCTCCTCCGCTGCCCATTACAGCAATTCTGGATTCTTCTTCTGCTGCCCTCAGATAAGGAATATAAACTTCTGCCAGATTCGCGTTTTTTAATGGATCTTTGCTCCCTTTCACCTTGGGGCTGTTGCACTCTCTGCATATACCAGCCAAATTCACAGGATGGAAAGTCAGAGCAGGATATTGGTTTTTTGGAAAGTAATGGTCGACCTCCCCGTAACGCCGCAGATTTCTCACACGACCCAGACATACAGGGCATATGGTGTTTCTATCATTACTATATAAAGAATCCCTGTAATTATCAAAAGAAAGAGACAGTTTATTTCTTTGAAAAATATTTTGATAAATATGATTCATCAGGCTTTTGATCTTATTTCGCTGTGAAATGCTTAACCCTTTTTCCCAAAATTCAAAATCTTTGTCTGATGCATGTTTTTCAAACGCCATATCATGTTTCAGTACCTTGTACATTTGCCTGCGCACATACTGAGGCTCCTCCAATAATCTGTCCATTGCATTTTTCAGACTCTTTTGAGAATGATAATATGTGATCACCCAGCTTTCGTCTGTACTAAGTAATGTTTTCAATGTATTGATATCCGGATTCCGATGATCTGCCATACACTCAAAAATACGCAGAATGGTTTGATTAATCTTCTCCATTTCCGTCTTCAGAAAACTCTTCTGTAATTTCAGGTACATTTCGTTTCTCCATTATACTGTAATATTTATCCATCAGCCGAAAACGTCCAATACCGGCCCCTAACCAATTAATATACTGCAGCAGTTTATCAGGATTTTCCTCTCGCAATGCGGCCTGCAATATTTTATCTGCATAGTTTCCAATCTGTGCAGCATTTTGAAACATGGTTTTTGATATTTCATTGCGGCTGGCAGCAAACATGGATATCGGAATTTTTCTAGCAGAGACATTTCCTTTCTCTCTTTCAAATAAAAATACATGATCCGGCAGGGCATCTGTGAGAAGCAGGCTGGAATGAGTGGAAATCCAAAAAGCATGATGCATACTCCTGCCATTTAATTGTGTAAACTTCCGCAGGCTGGCCACAAAATCTACATTCCAACTCTCATTTAAATGGATATCCGGTTCATCAAACAAAAACAGGCAGTTATCCGTTTCCTCCTGTCTGCACAGCAATACAAGCCCCATTCGGGCTACCCAAAGCAGTTCCCCGTCACTCAGGGCACATTCATTCAGTAATTCTGCTCCTGTCTCTGTATGGAAAAACACATGGCACGCTTTCAGCGCCAAAGCATTCTTAGCCTGCAGAAGAAGCAGCAGTAACTGAAGAGGATTGTAATACCGACGTGATATGGCCTTATTACAATACTCCGCCCTTTCTCCCGAAATTTCATAAACAGCTTTAATCGTATCTCCATCACTTACCTTCCAGTCATAAAGCTGACTTTCTCCTTTTTCATCCTCCAAAAACAGTTCTTCAAAAAGAGCACTTTCTATTCTGGTTTCATCAGCCTCCAGACTGAAAGCCACAGGACGGAATTTATCTCCCAGTTTTTTCAACAGCATCTCCCGAAACATGGCATATCCATTATCCTGCCCCGGTTTCCATGCACAGAGCACCAGAAAGATCAAAGAAGCCATCTCCTCGCTCAAATACAACATTCTGGGATTTTTCTGCAACTGATTCAGGTAATTCAGCAGGACTTTAATCTCATGCTCTCCATCCTCCCGCGTCCCGGCATCATATATATCACTAATGATCGAATTTTCAGCTTCCTTTTGCAGCATCTGTTTCATCTGGCTGTTAGGACCTGAAATATATGTTATAATCTTGTAAGGCAGATACTGCTCAATTCCCAGAAAAGAAGAATATACCTGTCCATTTACAGTAATATGGAGACGGCCCTTCCCTGACTCTTTCTCAGGCCTTATCTCTACCTGGACAATTTTTCCCTTCTCAAAGACAGAATACCCAAGTACAAAATCAAATCCGGGCAGCTCATTTTGTGTTATTCTGGAAAAAATCAGAGCAACCGCTTCTAAAAATGCGGATTTTCCAGTTCCATTCAAACCCACACAAAAATCCACAGGCACTTCTTCGGAGCTTTGCGACATATTAAATTCTATTTTCTTCAGATGTTTATAGCCGCATATGCGTATATGGGTCAATCTCATAATTCCCTACTCCTCTTTATTTTCCTCTGCATTTTAATTTCATGTGGTTGATAGGGCAGAAGAAACACAGCTCCAGATATCTATTACCAATGCCTCCCCGTTCTCATCTTTTACCTCATTCTCTTCCCCGGGATCTTTTCTGTCATAATATAATTTGAAGGTTTCTTTTGACAATAGCCCTAATTGAAATAAAATTTCAACAGAGGTCACTGCATCCTGTATATGATAATCTGAATATTCCGCTTTCATATGTTTCAATATTTCATGAACTGCAGACGGTTTTCCCGCATTATAAAATTCCCGATAAAGCCTTTTCTGAAAGTCTGATAACTGCAGCTGCACAAACCCACGGCGTTTTGTGTCCAGTCTTTCCCAGGGCTGCTGCTCCTGAAAGACCTGATCTCTGTAACGGAAATATTTTTCTCTGTCCGCTTCCTGGAACATTTCTTCCAACAATGCTCTCAGAAGTTTCTCTGCCGTTTCTATAATCCGGCTTGTAGTCTCCTGCAGTTTTTTTAATGTATAATCTGCTCTCATCAGATTGATTTCCAATATCCATCCTGAGCTTCGGGCTTTATTTACTTCAGACAATAAATCTTCTTTTTTCCATATGTAATCCTCAACAAGTTCCAATTGACGAATCCAGGATTTCTGCACTTCTACAGGAGCTACAGGAATCAGAATCTGTTCCAATGTATTTGTGCTTAATCTTTCCAAAACCGTCTGATAAGCCATACTCTGTAATGTTTTTCTGGCAAACAACAGATAGTAGTACAAATATTCCGGCAAAATACCACTCTCTTCCTTACACACGATTGCCATGATCTGCTGATTTGTCTCCAGCTCGCATCCTGCTATAGCAGCTTTACCGATGGTTCCATTTACAGACAGCAGTACAGCTCCCCTGGGAATAATCTTACCAAGTTCCGCTCCTGTCCGGGAAAGATATTCTCTTGTACAGCTGATTTTTCTGCGCTTCATGTCCTCTATCTTTACCCAGGGGATTCCCTCTTCATTTCTCCCGTTTACTATAAAATTTTCCGTATTCTTTTTCGGAGGTGTTTTTCCGAGCATCAGCCGAGCGGCATCCTTTAATCTAACATATTTCCACATGTCTTTATCTTTCATATTTATCTCTCAGTTCTGCCAGTTCCTCTAAAATCCGGCATGATTCATTCTCCAGTTGGTGAATTTCATCCAACAGCTCTCCGATGTTTAAATACTCTGCTTTTTCCTCTGTTTTTCTTGGTCTGTAGTGATCCGCCACCAGGTTATAGTCATGCTCTCTCAAAAGCTGTCTTTCCGCAAACCAGCAGTTTTTATAGGGCCAGTTTTCAGGGGTATAGATTTCAAAATCATTATAAACGCCCCGCCCCATAGACGCTGACCACTTTTCATATAATTCCTGACATGATGCCTCCTTTTCAACAGCATCTGAGATATCCGGTATCTGTATTTCATGTGTATCCTTCAAAAATTCCGCGGTTTCAAATTCATAGAAAAAAACAGGTGTACTCTCTGTTGCTCTTCCACCGAAAAAAAGTATGGAGGATTTTGCATTGGTATAAGGAGCGAATACTCCTTTTGGGAGGGATATCACGGTTCTAAGTCCTAAATGTTCCACCAAGACTTCCCTTATATTTCTCTCATCACCGCCTCTGAACAGTACATTTTCATTCACAAGGACAGCTGCTTTTCCATTTGGGTTCAAATGCTCCATGATCAACTGTAAAAACTGGAGATGCAGTTTCTTTGTAGGGACAAGATAGCCTCTTTTCTCTGCCTGCGCCGTATTTACACTGGATACAGGGGGATTCGACAGTATAAAATCATATTTCCTTGTATCATTCCAGTATGCCGATTCACTGTATTCATCCTGAATAAATGCATCCCTGCATTCCAGATGTATCTTGCGGAAATCCGTCCCGCTAAACAGCAGACGGATTTCCGCAAGATTTATCATATGGGCCTTGACATCATTCCCATATAATTCAAGGCTTTCATTTCCCTTTGCAAATGCATATGCCTGTGCCAGGAAAGCACCGCTCCCGCAGGCCGGATCCCAGAATGTACCGGACTTTGGCCTTACTATATCTACCATAAGACGAACGATTATATTTGGAGTAAAAAACAAATTTTTATCTCCCTTTCTGTATACCTGGTCCAGCATAAAATCCATCATGCTGCTTAAATGCCGAAGATCATATGCCGAAACCTCCGGATATTCCTGAACAGCAGCTACAACCAGCCCCCATATAGATGAAAGTATCTGTGGAGAATCGATCAGGCGCAGTCCCTGCCAAAAATGGAGCTGAGGACAATATTCACTACATCTGCGCACTTCAGCTTCTATTTCTTCAAACCATGCCCTGTCGGTTTCAAATATAGGAATATCTATGCTCCAGATTTGATGTGGATGACGCTTTTCATTCCGCAGCTTCGTCAAGAGAAGCGCTGTGAACTGTTCCGGCAGCATAAAGGAGGGCATGGCTTCAAGCTGCATTTCTTCTATAACGCGGATGATATTCCGTTTTAGTTCTTTTGAAATACTTTGAGTGATTTGAGGGATATTTTGATCCATTGATTACCTCCGTAAGTGAATTGATGGTCATGGGGCAGATGAGGCCGGGAAAACATTTTGTTTTATTATAGCTGAAGTGGCTGGAAGTGGCAAGATTTGTTTGATTTTTAGATTTTTTCTGCACACCGAGACTATGAAGAAAAGTCTGTAAATGCCTTTCTGTCTTTATCTGGAACATATTTTAATGTGTTTCTTACCTGGTGGAAAATGCATCTCTGGTATTCTGTTTTGGGGAATGCGGCAGCTATGGCTTCCTTTATTCCCGTAAGGCCGTCCGCACAGATGATGAGGATGTCTTTTACCCCCCGGTTCTTCAGTTCATT
>NZ_JBBMFP010000036.1:0-35315 GCF_040095955.1 Blautia caccae
AAGGGAAGGGCAGGATTACATCACCATGCCGTACCTTGCAGATGAAGATATGATCGAGAGAGTATGCAAAGACGTTGCAGTGGAAGAGCATCACGCACACCACTGATTTGAAAAATAAAGGCCACAATATTCATTCCTAAATAAACAAAAGAGGCTGCCGGCTTGCCGGCGGTCTCTTTTGTTTATGGTCAGCACTACATCAACAAAAACCGCACCGGATACGAGGCGTAGGAGCCAACGGAGAATCAGGCTGTCATAGCTTATTCTGCTTCCGCCACGTACTCGGTGATATACCCATCTGTTTCTTAAACGCTCTTAAGAAGTTCAATTCATTTTCATATCCCACATGATAAGCAATCTGGTAGACCGGAAGATTGGTACTCGCCAGGAGATCCAGAGATTTGTTGATCCGAAACTGGATCAGATATTCCTGCAGGGACATATGCAGGTTGGCGCGGAATAATTTGGTCAGGTGGCTTCTGCTCACATTACAGTAGTTGGATATTTCGTCCAGGGAGCGGATGCCGGCGTACTCTGCGCCTATGTAGCGGACCGCCTCGGATATGTATAGGTCGGCGATGCGGATATTGGCGTGCCCGGATTTGATGGAGCCTGCCGCGTTTTTGATCAGGGTGTCAAAAAACAGGTGCAGATGCCCTATGATAAATGCCTTGGAGGCGTGGGGATGCTGCAGGATGGCGGACAGATGCTCTTTTATGCTTGTGGTGGTTTGTGCGCTGTAATCCTTGGGATGATAGACGGGCGAACCGTGGTTCAGTCCGCAGGCACGCAGGTACTGGGGAACGCATAACCCCTTGAAGAGAATCCAGATGTAATGCCACGGTTCCTTCTCATCCGCATGATATATGTGTTTGCTGTGTGGCTCAAAAAGAAATCCCTCCCCTGCATTGATCTCGATACTGCCGGATATGTCTGCCAGGATTTTGTTGTCAGAGCAGGTGGACGGCGCGTAAGAGATATAGCCTTTTCCGGAAAGCACATAATGGAAAATATATTCATTCCTGATGTACGGACCAAAAGAATAAAGCGGGGTACATTGCTGGTCGCCGATTTCCAGTAAATTTAAGTCCTGGTATTCATTAAAGTTAAAGATGTAGCTTTCCATATGTATGCCTCCTGAGTAAAAATGAATTTTCGCAAAAGCGGAGATTGCATTGTTATTTTATAGACTGAAAAGAAAACTGTAAAGTAGAAAAAAATAATGAAAAAATGCGAAAAATAGAGGCTGTAATTTAAATATACTATCAAAATCGCGCATGTATATACAAAATACTACTTTGTACATCCAAATTGTACACATATTGCCAGCTTATGATGTTTTGTGGAAAATGACGAAATGTTATAATGATAAACATCATATATGAGACATATTTCCTTAATGCAAAAAGAAATGTGTAAAAAATAATGACATATGGGAGGAAAAGTTATGAGAAACAAAAAACGTTATTGGGCATTAGGTTTAACAGCATGTATGCTGGCGTCCGTCATGGCCGGATGCGGCTCCGGGGGAGGTACGGATTCCAAGGGAAGTTCAGGCGGCAGCAAGGACAGCGGTACTGAGGCATCGGGAACCTCTTCCGACAAAGAAGTGAAGCTCACCATGCTGGGCTGGGAGATCTACCAGCAGGCAGGTATGGAGGCACTGGCAAAGGCTTATCACGAGCAGCATCCCAATGTGACCATTGACGTACAGATCTCCACATGGAGTGAATACTGGACAAAACTGGAGGCAATGGCAAACAGCAACTCTCTCCCCGACATTTTCTGGATGCACACAAATGAATTCAGCAAATATGCGGAGGCAGGCATTCTGGCAGATCTGACAGACCTGTACGATGAGGGAAAAGATTATTACACCAAGAACTTTGCAGAGAATCTGGTCCAGAACTTTACCTATGAGGACAAGGTTTACGGTGTTCCGAAAGATGTAGATACTGTGGCGCTTGTCTACAATAAGGACATTTTCGATGAGGCAGGTGTCTCCTATCCGGATGATACCTGGACATGGGATACGTTGGTGGAAGCATCTCAGACTATTCACGACAAGACAGGAAAATACGGTATTATGGCTGATCACAACGAGCAGGAGGGATGGCTGAATACCATTTACCAGGCAGGCGGTTTCTATGTAAATGAGGACAAGACAAAAGCGGGCTTTGAAGACCCGGTACCCAAAAAGGCTTAAAAGAGTACATGGACTGGCAGCTTGCCTATGATTTCTCACCGAATCAGTCAGAGCTTTCCGACCTGGGAAAGGCAGAGCGTTTCTTCGCAGGCGAGGGTGCCATGATGTATTTCGGAAGCTGGGGCATCAACAACCTGTATATCAATTATCCTGACCTGAACTGGGATGTGGCAGTGCTGCCAAAATGCCCGGATCCGGTCAAAGGCGACGGACGTGCCAGCATTTCCAACGGACTTGCATACGCCACAGCAGCAGATAACCCGAACCTGGATGTGGTTAAAGATGTCCTGAAATTCCTGGGAACCGAGGAGGCAGCCATTATCCACGGAGAAAACGGAGCAGCGATCCCGGCCTTCAACGGAACAGGCGAATCCTGGTCCAAAAACTATGAGGGTAAGAATGTACAGGCATATGTAGACCAGCTTGCGTACAGCGTACAGTATCCCTATTCCAAGACAAAATCCACCTGGTTCCCGGAGGTTGAGGCAACACTTCTGGAGGTATACAGCGGAAATATGAGTTTTGAGGATGCATGTAAACAGTGTCAGCAGCAAGTGGATGAGAGCCTGGCTACAGAACACTGAGAATGAGAGGTGGACGAGGTGGCAAGACAGCAGAAAACAAAGACAAAATACAGCAAAGGTGCGGCAACGGGATTCTTTATGGTGATGCCAACCGTCATCGGATTGATCATCCTGAACATTTATCCGCTGCTTCGGACGGTTTATATGAGCTTTTTCAAATCAGGAGCCTTCGGAAAGTGGACATTTGTGGGACTGGACAATTATATTAAAATGTTCCAGAGCGCCGGCTTCTGGACCATCACGAAAAATACACTGGTATTTATGGTCCTTACGGTTCCGGTGACCGTGATCTTCGGCCTTATCATCGCGGTTCTGCTGGACCAGAAGATCAAGGGAAAAACAGTATTCAGAGCCATTTACTTTCTCCCCATGGTAGTTGCTCCGGCGGCGGTAGCCATGGTGTGGAAGTGGCTGTTTAACTCTGAGTACGGAATCATCAATACCGTACTTGGGGCGCTGCATCTTCCCTCGGATATCAACTGGATCGCAGACCCTAAGACAGCGCTTCTGACCTGCGCCATCGTGACAATCTGGAGCAGCGTGGGATATGATGCCATCCTGCTTCTTTCAGGGCTGCAGAGTATATCCAGAACCTATTATGAGGCGGCAAGGATAGACGGCGCCACGGGATTCCAGCAGTTTCGGAAGATCACGGTTCCCCTGGTTTCACCAACCCTGTTTTTTGTCCTGATGATGCGTGTGATGGCATCCCTGAAAGTATTCGATATTGTCTATATGATGATTGAGAAGACAAACCCTGCGATCCGCAGTGCGGAGACAATCCTTTATAATTTCTATCAGGAAACATTTGTGAAAAATAATAAGGGATACGGTTCTGCGCTGGTTGTCTGGTGTGTGATATTGATCGCCGTTATAACGATCATTCAGTTTATCGGACAGAAAAAATGGGTTACTTACGATGTGTGATGCAGGAGGAGGTTACAGGTGATGGCTGGAGCAAGCAGAAATGGCAGAAAGATCAGCAAAGCCAATATTTTTATATATCTTGTGCTGATACTCGGCAGTGTAATAATGATTTTTCCATTTTTATGGATGATTTTGACAAGTTTTAAGAGTGTACCGGAGACGACATTGGTGCCGCCTACATTTTTCCCGGAGTCGTTTCAGAATACAGCGGCATATATACAGGTGACGAACAGTCTTCCGTTTTTGAAGCTGTATTATAATACGCTGATGATGATCTTCATCCGCGTGGTCTGTGCAGTCGTATTTTCGTCCATGGCGGCATACGCCTTTGCAAAGGTACATTTTCCCATGAAGAATCTGTGCTTTGCGCTGGTGGTATCACAGCTTATGTTCCCGGCGCAGGTGTTTATTCTACCCCAGTATGAAATGATCTCTGCCATAGGCAGGACGGATTCCATCTTCGCGCTGGTGTTCCCGGGACTTGTGAGTGCCTTTGGTACCTTTTTCCTCAGGCAGACGTATATGGGAATCCCGGATGATCTGATCGAGGCAGCCAGAATAGACGGATGCGGGCAGTTCAGAACCTTTGTGAGCATTGCATTTCCGCTTACGAAGACGGCGATCGCGGCACTGGCAGTGTTCACGGCATTGTTTGCCTATGCGGACCTGATGTGGCCGCTGATCGTAAATACCAAGCTGGATATGCTGACGCTTTCCTCAGGATTGTCGACGCTTCGCGGACAGTTTTCCGTGAATTACCCCAACCTGATGGCAGGGTCTGTGCTGGCTATGGTGCCTATGATTGTGATCTATCTGATTTTCCAGAAACAGTTCATTGAGGGAATTGCGCTGACAGGTACAAAAGCATAAAAATATCTGCGCACAGCAGAACAGAAAAAGAAGGCTGGTCTCGCGAAGATCAGCCTTCTTCTTATGATTAAATGCTGTGCCAGAAGGTCACACATGCGCCGCCGGCTTTGGTGTTTCCGATTTCAACAGATCCGCCAAGCTGCCCGGCCAGCTGCGCGGCAATGTACAGGCCCAGGCCGGAGTGGCCTCCTTTACTCTGCCGGGATTCGTCACCGCGGTAAAATTTATCCAGCGCCTTTTTCAAATCTTTCGGGGCAAAGCCGCTTCCTGTATCGCAGACAATATAGCGCAGCCAGTCTTTTTCCGCCTTTACGGAAATGTCTATTCGGCCGCCCTGCGGGGTATACTGCAGGCTGTTGGAGATGACGTTGTCAAGGATACGTGCCAGTTTATCCGCGTCAGTGCAGACAGAACGTGGTATCCGTTCAGGCAGGTGAAGGGAGAGGGTGATCCCCTTTTGGCGGGCAGGCAGTTGGTAGTCCTGAATTTTTTGTGTGAGAAATACAGCGATATCAAGTGGGGACGGTTCCAGTCGGAGGCCGGATCTTTCAAGATCGGAGGCATACTGCATCTGCTGGACCAGGGCAGTGCTTTTCTTTGTGTTGTTCCTGATGACAG
The DNA here is from genome assembly GCF_040095955.1 of Blautia caccae. Classification (NCBI taxonomy): domain Bacteria; kingdom Bacillati; phylum Bacillota; class Clostridia; order Lachnospirales; family Lachnospiraceae; genus Blautia; species Blautia caccae. Next base: position 5,206 of record NZ_JBBMFP010000036.1, read on the forward strand.
TCAGGTATCTGCGGAGCTTTTCCGTGTCGTCCGGTGTGTTTTCAAGCAGGGAGTCTGTATACCCCAGTATGATCGAAAGGGGGGATTTTAAATCGTGCGCCAGGGATTCCGCCATCCAAACACGTTCCTGTTCCATTTCCCACTGGGCGGACAGGGATTTTTTCAGTTCCTCCTTCATCTCTGAAAAGGCACTGCACAGCCTGCCAAGTTCATTGTCTGAAGAATAGTTGATTTCAAAATCCAGATTTTTTTCTTTGATCTTTTTAGAGGCTTCCGTCAAAAGCTGCAGAGGCGCATTTACATTTTTGGCAAAGATTCTTGAAAACAGCAGGGTAAAACCAATCATGTAGAAAAACGGAGAGAGAAGAGCCAGAAGAAGAACGGCAGAGACCACCCATCCTTTATGATTGGCAAATGTGGGGCTTATATGGTAGAAGAGAAGTACAGCACCTGCGTGTTCCCCGCTTTCCTCTGTGATGGGGACTGTATAAATGTAATACCCCTGACGGATGACGGTTTCATCCGCGAAGCTGTCAAAAAGTTCCTCAGCTGAGGCAAAGGGTTTTTGGACATTGGTGCCGTACAGGAGATTACCCCGGGAATCCACCACCTGATAGAGCATGCCGTTCCCCTGAAAAGAATGTTTTAATCCATTTTCCTCTGATGGGGACAGCAGTGTCTTGTTTTTTTCACGGACATATGCGGCCACATCGGAAACCTGCTGCTGATAATAATTTGCCGGTAAAATATACCTGTCAAGAGCATAGGCAAACAGGGCGGCAGCCAGCACGTAAGTCAGCACGGTGGCTGTCAGGCAGGCTGCCAGGGTCATAAGAAATGTATGCCTGAACAGGGCGGCAAGTGATTTGTTCTTCATTTTATTTTCCCGCCTTTTCACATTTTGTTCCATTTATATCCGATCCCCCAGACTGTGGAAATGTATTCTCTGCCGGGGGTCACTGCGGCAAATTTTGCGCGTATATTTTTGATCCGCTCCACAACCGTTGCGGAATCCCCCTCGGAATCATAGCCCCAGACTTTTTCATAGATCTGTTCTCTTGAGAAGACCTGGCCTGCGTGGAGGGCAAGAAGCTCCACAATGTCATATTCCCGTCTGGTCAGATCGATTCTGCTGCCCTCAATTTTGACAGCGCGTTCTTTCAGATACAGGCAGAGCGTTCCGAAATAGAGTTTGGAGCGTTTATGCTCTGCATTGATATATTGTGAGCGCTTTTCCCTTCGCAGATTGGCGTCAATCCGTGCCATCAGTTCCCGAAGACCAAAGGGTTTTGTCACGTAATCATCACCGCCAAGGGTCAGTCCCCTGACTTTATCCGTCTCGGACTGTCTGGCACTCAAAAAAATAATGGGGCACAGGACCTCGTCCCGGATTGCCCGGCAGACTTCAAATCCATCAGTTCCGGGCATCATAATGTCCAGTATAATAAGATCAGGCTGTTTTTTGGAGAGCTCTATGCCGGTCTGTCCGTCATAGGCAGTGAGCACGTCATGGCCTTTTGCACGCAGCTCGTCCTCCAGCAGCATGACCAGGTCTGTTTCATCGTCAATGATCAGTATTCTGCTCAAGATAGTTTTCCTTTCTTTTTTTGGTTACTCGCAGTTTTTCCTTCCTTCCCATAAATGAAACCACATCATTCCGCCTGCCAGGAAGAGAAGCAGGCCCGCTGCGGCTGCACTGAATCCCACGGCGGCTGTGTGCATGATACCGGAAAAAATCTCTGTGGATCGGATGGCAGCGCTTTCTTCCGGAATCAGAGCACCCGGCAGCATACCTAATTTTACCGGCCATGTCCAGGGAATCAGGGGCCAGATCCGGGATCCCATGCCGGTGAGTCCCAGAATGGCTGCCATGAGCAGGCCGCCCATGCTGATGCCGATGGAAGCGCCCATGCCCCATGCAAAACTTATCCACAGGTGGAGGGCAAGGAGGGGAAGTGTTCCCATCACCATAAGGGCAGCAGCCGGAAGAAACAGCCGGAATGAGATAACTTCCGGCATTACGGGCTTTACGCAGATGCAAAGTGTCAGCACCGCTGTAAAGGTACAGGCGGTCAGGCAGAACAGCAGAAGCGAGAACTTTCCCATATAAAGTTTGATTCTGGAAATACCGGTTCCTAAAAATCCGTTAAAGCTGCCGGCAAGCTCTTCCTCATGTACAAGAAATCCTGCGAAGACACCTGCCCCTATGGGAATGAAAAATACGGTCCATATGGTAAAAAATCCTTCAAAGGCAAATGCCTGTGTACTGCCGGGATGTGATATGAGGTAGGCGGCTGCACAAAGGGAAAAAAGGACCGGCATACAGAATGTGAGAAAACGGATCGCCGTCCGTTTTGTCCTGAGCCATTCTGAACATAAAAAGCGCATCATTTCGCCTCCCTTCTTGCGAACCAGGCTGCAGTGAGCAGTGTAAATGCAGAAAACGCAGCCAGAGAGACAGCAAGTCCTACAGGGATCACAGAAAAATCCAGAAGGGGATCACCTGCATGTAAAAGAATGCCGTTTGGATGTACACCGATCAGGGGACACATCATTCTTGTGGCCCAGCTCCAGGGAACTGCCATCCAAAAAGACATTGGCGCTGCCAGGACTCCTGTGATCATACCCAGGAATCCGATTCCCATACTGAGAAATAATCCCTTCCACACAGCAGCCCATAGCTGGATGGGAATCAGTGTGAGGGAAGAGAGCCAACAGACCATGCCGGCTGTAAAAATCTTCCCGAAGGGCAGGGCTCCCGCATTTGTAAGCAGGCCGGCCGTGACAGCCGCAGCCATGAGGACAAGAGTGGAAAGCAAGCCAAAGAAAGCCATAGCTGTGATCTTATTGATCCAGAGTGCCATAGGATGGATATTGCGGGCACGCAGAGCACGGTAATCTCCGGATTTTTTTTCCTGGGCAGCAGCCAGGGCGGCGAAGAGCGCATATCCCAGGGGCAGGAACACAAAGGGCCACCAGTTAAAAATAAGGGCTAAAAGACTCTCCCATTTCCAGGAACTGCTCTCAGACATGGGATCTTTCATGAGGGATGTCTGGGTGACCAGGGCGTATACGGCGAAAAATACAGGAATGAATATAATCAGTTTCCCCATAAATGTTCTTTTATATTTTAAAAGCTCAGATTTCAGTCCACTCACAGTTTTTCCCTCCTTTCAGTATAACCTCTGTGAAGAAGTTCTCCAGATTTTCATCGGAATCCGGCATTCCCTGAAATAAAAGCTTTCCGCCGCTGATGATACCGATGGTGTCCGCAACCTGGGCAACCTCTGACAAAATATGGCTGGAGAGGATTACGGTCATTCCTTTTTCGGAAAAAGAGATGATCAGTTCCCTCAGCTCCTGAATGCCGAAAGGGTCAAGCCCGTTGGTGGGCTCATCCAGGATCAGAAGTTCCGGGTCATTGAGAAGGGCGGCTGCAATGCCAAGCCGCTGCTTCATACCCATGGAAAACTGCGAGACACGCTTTTTGCCGGTGTTTTTTAAATTGACGGTTTCCAGGACCTCTGTGATTTTAGTTTTGGGGATCTTTAAAAGCCTGGTATGCACCAGAAGGTTTTCTTCCGCTGTCAGGTTGCCGTACAGGGCAGGGGACTCAATGAGAGAACCGATTTTGGAAAGGGATTCCTTTTGCCACGGCCTGCCGTCCAGGATAATCCGGCCGCCTGTGGGGCGGAGAAGGCCAACCAGCATTTTCAGCGATGTGGATTTTCCGGCGCCGTTCGGTCCGAGGAGACCGTAAATACTGCCTCGTTCAATTTGCAGGGAAACATTGCGGACAGCCATTTGTTCTCCATATTGTTTGGATAAGTTTTCAGTTTCAAGAATTAAATTTTTCATGTGTATTTATCCTTTCTTGTAATGGGGCTGTTTCTTTTACAGGAAGAATCGTAGCATGAAAAGATAACGTTTCTATAACGCTTTGGCATTATTTTTTACGCATGATTTTTTCAATGTCAATGGTTCTGTGGACCAGGCCCCCATAGAAGGATTCCTCGTGGGAGACAAGAAGAATACTGCCCGGGAAGTCGAGAAGGGCAGTCCGCAGGGATTCTTTGGCCTGGATATCCAGATGATTTGTGGGCTCGTCCAGGATCAAAAAATTGCAGGGGGTGAGGGTGAGCAGGCATAGTTTGACCTTAGCCTGTTCGCCGCCGCTCAGTGTCCCGATGGCCTGGGATGCGTGTTTGCTTGTAATGCCGCAGAGGGAAAGGTGCTTCCGGATCTCTTTTACGTTCATGGCGGGAAACGCGTCAGATACGATCTGGACCGGAGTGAGAGTGCTGTTTGGCCAGAGCAGGTCCTGTTCAAAATATCCGGTCTTTACCTGTTCGGAAAAGGTATAGCTGCCCTTTTTTGCGGGGATTTGTCCCAGCAGTGTTTTGAGCAGTGTGGATTTTCCGATACCGTTGAACCCTGTAATTACGGTTTTCTGTCCGCCTGTAATGGAAAAATCCAGATCAGATAAAAGGGGATAATGGTATCCCACGGACAGGCGATGTACAGACAGATGCTCCGCTGCAGTGAGCGGAAGGCCGGAAAAACGGAAATATGGTTTCAGTTCTTTTAAATCAAGCGCTTCCATTTTATCCATACGGTCCAGTTGTTTTTGTCTGCCCCGGGCCATCCGGGATTTGCGGCCGGCGATATTTTTCCGGATAAATTCCTCGGTCTTTTTGATCTCTTTTTGCTGTGCGGAATACTGACGGATATAATCCTCACGGAGCAGAATCTTTTTCTTCAAAAACTCAGAATAGGTGCCATAGTATTTGGATATTCTGCTGTTGTCAATATCACAGATCCGGTTTGCTGTCTTTTCCAGAAAATCATAGTCGTGTGATACGATTAGGAAGGCATTATCAAGGGCTGAGAGATAGTCTGCCAGCCAGGCAACATGTTCTTTGTCAAGAAAATTGGTGGGTTCATCCAGAAGGAGGACGTCCGGTTTTTGGAGCAGCAGTTTTGCCAGAATGACCTTTGCACGCTGACCGCCGCTCATCTGTGACACCGGTCGGGAAAGGCCCAGGGATAAAAGGCCGAGGCCGGAGGCTACCTGTTCGATGCGGGTATCTATGGTATAGAATCCGCTTATTTCAAGTTCTTCCTGGCAGCCTGCTGCTGCCTTTAACGCGTCCATGTCCCCGGCAGCCTGCTCATAGAGGCTGTTCATTTTATCTTCCAAAACATAAAGGGAGTGAAACGCGGAGCGGAGAAAATCCTCCATGGTCATGCAGTGGTCGATCTGTGCATACTGGTCCAGATAGCCCACGGTTGTCTTCGGGTGCCAGGTGATCCGGCCTGCGTCTGGGATGAGCTGTTCTGTGCAGATTTTGATCAGGGTACTTTTCCCGGCACCGTTTTGGCCGACGATTCCTATGTGCTCTCCTTTGTTGAGTGTCATTTCGGCATCTTTAAACAGCCGGCCTTCGCCGAAGGTGTGTGTCAGGCCGGTGATTTCCAGTAAACTCATGGTTATATGTTTCCTTTCTTTTTTTACAGTCTGAAATTCTAAGTTGTGTGATCCGGTCTGTCTGCAGCCGTGTTTGGGGGACAAAAAAAGCAGAGGGCAGTGATACATTCTCATGTATCCGCCTTCTGCTGATGACACAGACTGTGGGAAGCAGAAATGATCTGCTTGCGTCTGCACGCATATCTCTGTAAAACAGCAAAAGGCTACAGACAAAACATTGTCCATAGCCTTTTACGCAGTATATAACGGGAAACGAAGCAATAAAATAAGAGAGCGCTGACCCGGCAGGGCAGTCCCTTCTTCTGGAATTTTATTCTTTTATTTCCCGATGAAATCTATAGCGTATATGATATGCCATACTCTGTACAATGTTTCATCGGTGCGGATGGTACAGAGATGGTCTTGGCAACTGGTTTTGGTTGATTTGATAAATGATAACCCATTTTGAATCTCCTTACTGTTGATGCGGACAACTATAGCATATGCGTGCAGCTTTGTCAAATGAAATTTGGACGGTGTGCATGGTGGCGCTGTGTCATAATGGGGCGGCATGGGTGTAACTTGATTGTTTGGGTGTAGCCGGATATTCATGAGCCTAATCGGAGAATTTTTTGTTGTATTGGAAGATGGGAACGAAGTCCTGAGTCCGGTTGGAAAACCTATCATTGTAATCCATGAGAGGAACGAAGTCCTGTACCTGACCGGAGAACGTATTGTTGTAATCCGTGAGAGGAACGAAGTTCTGTATCTGGCCGGAGAACGTATCATTGTATTCTGCAATAGGAACGAAACTGTGCTCCAGGGATGAAAATTGTCTATTATAGTTATTGATGGGGATTAAAATCTGTTCCTGGCCGGCAAACTGTTCATTATATTCCGATAAAGGTACAAATTTTTCCGTCGTTCCGGAGCTGACGGAAGAAAATCCTGCTGCAAGCAACAGAAAAGCACTGGCAGCCAAAGCAAATTTCTTTGATTTATTCATATATACGCACCTCCTATATTTCCCTGTGTTTCTATCTATATTGTACGATGTTTGTATTTGTCTGTCAATAAATCGTGGACTCTGCACACTGTTTCTGCCAAGTCTGAAAATTCCGAACACGCAACACGATATGCAATAAAATAAACACATAAAAGGTTTACATTGCAAAAAATATCCCATATACTTGTAATAACAACAGATTTATACACCTGACAGAAAATCTCCCTTCCATAATCACAGAAGGGTTCTGCAGTGCTGACAACTTAGGAGGGTAAAGTATGGAAGCAGTATTTGAAGGAATCAACAGTGTCTTCGGTTTTATCGAGCCGTTGTCTGATTTTTTGTGGGACTTTCCCACGAACTTTGCGTGGTATGCCAACATCCCTGTTCTGGGAAGTTTTTCGTTTGCGATCATCCTGCTTTTAGGGTCCGGTATCTTTTTCAGTTTTAAACTTGGATTTATGCAGGTCACGCATTTTAAAAAGGCAATTAAAATTCTCATAGAGAAGCGTTCCGTGGAGACTGGGATTTCTCCGCTTGCAGCGTTCTTCCTGAGTTCAGCCATGCGTGTGGGACCCGGCAATATCATCGGTGTGACAGGAGCCATCGCCGTTGGCGGACCCGGAGCCTTGTTCTGGATGTGGGTGTCTGCTTTTTTCGGAATGGCAGTTGCTTATATGGAGGGTGTGCTGGCACAGATATTCAAGGAGAAAAAAGAAGAAGAGTTCGTAGGCGGTCTGCCTTTCTATGGAAGAAGACTATTGGGCAATAAGGTCTGGGTCGGTATATTTCTCTCTGTATTGTATATACTCTACGCTCTGTGCTGTCTTCCGGCCCAGGGATTTAATGTGGTATCATCTGTGGGGCGGATGGCAGAAATCGTGACGAATACCACCATTTTAACAGATTCCCTGTTCTATTATCTGGTGGGGGCAGGCATTATTCTCCTGACAGCAGCGATTGCTTTCGGAGGCATCAGGAAGGTGACGAAGTGGACAGACAAGATGGTGCCTGTCATGGCAGTTTTATATATTGTGGTGGTGCTGGTTTTAGTTGTGATGAATGTTAAAACCATTCCCTATTTCTTCCGGGCAGTGTTTGCCGGCGCCTTTAAGCCGGATGCCTTTTTCGGCGGTGTCTTCGGAACTGTTCTGGCGCAGGGGGTAAAGAGAGGACTGATGTCCAATGAGGCCGGACAGGGTACCATCACCATGTCAGCAGCAGCCGCAGATGCAAAGCATCCCTGCGAGCAGGGTATGATCGCCTCCATGGGTGTGTTCCTGGATACCATGGTCATCTGTACACTGACAGGCTTTGTAGTGGTCATGGCTCACTGCTGGAGCGGTGCAGGGGCGGAGTCATGGGCAGCGCTTGATAAGCTTCCGAAATTCACGGAATCCATTGCCGTGCTGACACCGGGGACAGCCATGAATGCTGTCATGACATTTCTGGTGACGCTGTGCTTCTGTCTGTTTGCCTTTACCTGTCTGCTGGGGATGATCAGCTTCTCCGAGATAGCGGCAAACAGGATCAGGAAAGATAAAATCTGTATGAATACCGTGCGGTGTATCGCGCTTTTTGTGGCAGCTTTCGGAATCCTCTGCAACATTGCAGGGCTGGAGCTGGGAAACCTGTGGGCATTCTCAGATCTGGGGAATATTTTGATCGTGTATTTCAACGTTCCCATTGTATATGTGGGGGCAAAGTATGTATTCCGGGCAACCAGGCATTATAAGAAACATGACGGGACACCCTTTACTTCAAAGGTGATCGGAAGGGATGACTGTGAGTTCTGGGATAAGAAAGCAGAGGCAGAAGAATAAAAAGAACCGTGCAGGGCCGGGGAGACATCAATAGGAGGTTTCCCCGGCTTTTTCTGCCCATGGGCTATGCTGTAGACACAGGTGCTGATATCAGGTAGAATAGAGTAGATTTCCAACCGACGCCAGCCGACATTTTTCCGACAATCGGGCGGTACGCTTTTGTTAACTTTTTCTAACTATTTGTAACTATTCAGTCAGCTGAATAGTTACAACTGTATTTACGGATGAAAAACAGGAATTGGGGGATGAAGCATGAAAGATAATTACAAAAAAGCAATGGAAGTCTGGGAAGTCCCGGAAGAGTTTTATGAGGCAGCGGTTCCCATGTACCGCGGTTATGAAGCGGAGCTTGCCGTCATGTTCGGAAGAAATCCCGTATCCGGACAGGAAATCTGCCGACTGCTGAAGGAATGGGGGAAAGCGGAGCCGGAGAGGCTGCTTTTCGAGAGTTATCAGAGAAATGTACTGGAAAAATGCGAGGGGGACGAAAGCGGCAGCACATTTTATAAAATGACGGATTTTTATACCCGGTATCCGTATTTTGCCCAGTATGAACCGGAAGCTTACGGGAAATTCTCCCAGGAGACAGTGGACCGGTTAAATGCCTGGGATCTGAAGGTATACATGGAACGCACCTCACAGGCGGCCCTTGACATAGCGGCAGGAAAGGATGTGCCCATGCACCAGACACAGTACCTGACTCTGCAGGAGTCCTATGACATGATGGATACCCTGGGGGAGGAAATTTTGATCCTTCCGTGTAACTGCAAAGCCATGGGCAGATGTACGGAAAAGCCTGTGAATGTGTGTATCAATAAGCTGGAAAAGGGACCGAACACTCCCTATGACAGAAAACTGGGCAAAATCCTGACCCTGGAGGAGACCAAGGAACTCATCCGCCAGATCAACAAAAAAGGACTGATGCAGTCAGGGGAAAATAACGTGCTGTGCAACTGTGACGGCGTGTACTGTTATCCCACGAAAATGGCCAGGATACTGGGAACAAGGCTTCACTATCCCACATCCCATTATGAGACCCTGTGGGATGAAAGCGTTTGTATTCAATGTGGGAAATGTACGAAGATCTGTAATTTCGGAGCGTTTTATAAAGACAAAGAAGGGAAAGTGAAGTTTGACCCTGAAAAATGCTGGGGCTGCACCATCTGTTCCGCAAACTGTCCCAAAGGCGCAATTACATTGAAAAAGAGAAGCGGGAAGTAATCTTACGGAAAATAGGTAAAGGTGAAAACATGGATAGAAGATATTCTCATGACATAGAAGTTCAGCTTTTAGGACGGCCGGGTGTACTGCTTTTGGGGGAAAAGGTCTCTTTTCCTTATCAAAAGGTGGAGGGCCTGTTTTATTATTTATGTGTGAATAACCAGATATCCAGAAGCCAGGCGATCAGTGTTTTGTGGGCAGGGAGCAGTGAGGCAACAGCCAGGAAAAACCTGCGGGATGCTGTCTATAATATAAGAAAAGTGCTGGGGCAGGACATTCTGACTATGGAAGGCAACACCTTGATTGTCCTGAACCGCCAGATGGATATTGATATCGACATTGAACATGTCACAAGGGAAAACCTGCTGGAAAGCTGGAAGGGAGAATTCCTCCAGTTTTTCTTTGTGAAGAACTGCTATGAGTTTGAGGCGTGGGCGGAGGGAGAGCGTTTTGAGCGGAAACGGACTTATCTAAAAGCGCTGCAGCTTAAGATCATGGGGCAGAAGACGGGACAGGGCCTTGATTTTCTGGAGGAGAGCGGCAGGATCCTCATACAGTCTGAAGTCCTGGATGAAGAACTGTACCGCAGCATCATGAAAAAACTGGCGGAGGCGGGAAGATATGTCCAGGCAATGGAGATTTTCCAGTCTTTGAAAGTATTTCTGGAAAGGGAAGTGGAGGAACTGCCGGAGGAGGAGACACAGGAGCTTTATGAGAAAATATCTGATATGAAAAACAGGCTGAAACGCCTGCCGGAAGAGAGAGGAGAGTATTTTTTCGGAAGAGCGGATATTCTCTATGATATTTACTCCAGAATCAACACAAAAGACGGGGATTCGGAGAGGCGCTGCCGTTCTTTTTTGATCACAGGGGAACCAGGCGTGGGGAAGAGCATGCTCCTGGAACAGATCCAGCGGATGGTGGAGGACTCAGACTATCTGGTGTTTACCTGGGTCTGCTGTGAGACGGAGAAGGACCTGTATCTGATGCCCTGGCATGGGATCATGGCGAAGGTGGATGAATACTGTAAGCGAAACGGGCTGGATGTAGAGTCCCCGACCGATATCCTGCTTCGGCAGAATGCCTCAGACGTACAGTTTTTTATGACGCGATTTGAGATTCTGACAGAGTCCGTGTTCCGGTACCTGACAAAATATTTCCGGGACAGAAAAATTCTCTTATTTATTGATGATATCCAGTGGATGGATTCCATGAGCATGCGGCTTATGAGTAATCTCCTGTTCCGGATGGGGCAGGGGCAGATACTTGTGGTGGCTGCCAGCCGGGAGGATGACGGTGATGATATCAAGAGTTTTAAGATCCCGCTTATCGGAAGGGGAATCTTAAAGGAGATTGAGTTAAAGCCATTTACCCTGGAAGAGTCCAGGCAGATCATAGAGGAGACAGATGCGGGTCTTTTAAACAATCCGCAGCTTGTGGAGCAGATATACAGGAAGACTCAGGGGAATCCTTTGTTTTTTATGGAGTCCCTGCGGCTGTTTGCACGGCAGGAGGACGGCGCTGCATTTACAGACAGGATGACAAATGTGATCCAGAGCCGTCTGTTGAGCCTTTCAAGGCGGGAGCGGGTCATGCTGGATATTATCTCTATCTTTTCCATGCCCGTGACAAAAGAGGAGATCAATCAGATTCTGGGGATGGAGGAGCAGCAGCTTTTGCAGATACTGGAACCGCTGCTGGATAAAAAGCTTCTCTATGAAAAATTGGCGGGCGGAGAGGTGCATTATGGCTTCCGCCATCAGATCATCCGGGAGTATGTATACAGCAGCCTGTCAAAAGAGAAGAAGGACATATACCATAATTACATAGCCAGATATTACGAACAGGAGTATGGGAAGGACAAAAATCTGGGAACCTGTTCCCTGGTCATCCATCACTATGAGTGCTGTCATGACCGGTATAAAATGTACTGGTATAAGGTGGAATATCTGGAGGCGTTCTACCGGATCTCCTACGATTTCTATCCCATGTTGGCCAGAAAAGCCGTGTTCAGCGGCAATATCGACGGTTTTTCGGCTAAGGAAGATGAACTTGTGGAGCTGGCAGAGGAGATTCGGGCACTGCAGGAGACAGATTCCGGGATGACACCCATACGCATGCGGGTGGAATACCTGCTGGGGCGTTATGAGATGTTCGTCAGGGACTCTCAGAGAGGACGAAGCTGCATTGAGAAAAGCCTTGAACTGGCAAAGGAGATCCCGGATAGGGACTACATTTTCTATAATTACCTGCAGCTCATTCTGTATGGGGACCTGACAGGGCAGAACGCGTATATGCGTCAGGTGATCGAGACCTGTATGGAGTTTATGAAAGACTGCACCCGCCACCATCTGGAGGAGGAGTGTATGCTCATACGGTATCTGGGCATCTGTATGATGAAAGATGGTGAGTATGAGAAGGCGGAGAAGCTTTTTATGGAGGCTGTAAAACGTCTGGACCATACGGATGGCAGTACGGAACGCTACAGAAGGGAGCTGTCGGCCTGCCACCACGATATGGGCATCTGCTATATCCGTCAGAAAAAGTGGGAAAAGGCCTGTGTGTGCCTGAAACGAGCCGTGGAAATCGGGGAAAAATACATGATTTCCGGTGAGGCGGGGGTATTCTACTCGGATATGAGCCTTGCGCTGTGCCGCATGGGAGACTTCAGCGGGGCAGAGCGATTTGCCGAAAAAGCCCGTACCTGTTTTGTCCGGGCAGGATCCCTGTGGGGAGAGGCGAAAACGGAGCTTTGCTGTGCGCTGATCAAGGAGGCCCAGGGGGAACCGGAGGAGGGAAAACGCCGCCGGGAACTTGCGGACAGGATAGCAAGAAAACTGGACAGCAGATTTTTGTGGGAAGAACTGAAGAGCATGGAAAATTAAGAAAGGCACGGGGAGAAGATCCTCGTGTCTTTTGTTAGATAAACTTAAGATTATGAAAAAAATATTGGACAGCAGACGGTTTTCCGACGAATTGCTGGTACAAATAGTTTATCAGTCAGATGACAAAAAACGGAAAGGAGTAACAGCAGAAATGAAGAAAGAAGTATTCACCCCAAAAGGAATGAAGGTGTTCGGGGGACCTGTGGCTGAGGCAGCCATTGCAGGAGGATTTGCATTTGTTTCGGGACAGATCGCCCTGAATCCTGAGACCGGTGATATCATTCACGGAACCATCCAGGAGGAGACAAGAGCAGCCCTTGGCAATCTGAAACTGCTGGTGGAGGAGATGGGAGCTACACTGGAGGATGTGGTGAAATGTGATGTGTTTTTATCCACGATGAAAGACTTTGATGCCATGAATGAAATATATACAGAATTTTTCGGCACCGAATGCCCCCCTGCCAGATGCGGCGTTGCCCTTGAACTGTGGGGCGGCATGAAGATTGAAGTGGGAGCCATTGTAAAATTGTAAACGGAGGATGGCATATGTTAATAAACCAGATAAAACAAACAGACTTGGAAACGATTCATGAAAAGACCCTGTATCTGCTGGAACATATGGGTGTGGATTTTGAACATCCTGAGCTTTTGGAGCTGTACAGAAAACAGGGCATCCGCACAGAGGGAAACCGTGTGTATTTCGACAGAAAGACAGTGGAGCGGGCACTGTCCACAGTACCGCCCAGTTTTGTACTGAAGACACCTTTTGAGGAACTGAAGATCGGGGAAGGCGGACAGGCCATCTGTTCTGCGTCAGGGGCCAGGAAGATTTTGAGAGACAATCAGGTATACGACCCGACTCCTGAGGATTATGTGAATATCCGCAAGCTGGATGCGTCAAGCAGCATGATCAATCTGTCAAGCTCACCGCTCACCTATATCCCTGCATTTCCGAAAGAGAGGGCAGAGGTAATCAAGGGAGCGCTTACGCTTAAATATTCCACGCATCCTGTCATCATGTCCTGTTTCGGAAAGACGGATGCGGAGGAGACCATACAGCTTGCCCGTGATTTTTACGACACGGACGAAGGGTACTACACCATCGGTGTGGGAAATGTGATCTCACCCATGCGATATGCCAAGGATGACATAGAAGGACAGCTTGCCTATACAAAGAGAAATCTCCCTGTGGTGATCGCCTGCTGTGCGATTCCCGGCATGACAAGTCCTGTGACTCTGGGCGGAACCATTGTCCAGAATAACGCGGAGGTACTTGCAGGTGTCATCATGACCCAGCTTGTCAACCCCGGCGCCCCGGTTGTCTACGGAAATACCACCTATGTCTCCAACATGAGAAAGGCCATGCCGGTTTCCTGGGGTTGTGAGGAGGCGCTGTTTATCCAGTACGCAAAGGCAATGGCGGATTATTATCACGTGCCCTGCCGTACCGGCGGCTCCCTGTCCATGGGAAAAGAACTGGATTACCAGAACGGCGCGGAGACAGCCATGTCCCTTATGACCAGCCTGGATGTAAAGGCAGATTTTATTTTCCACTCCTTCGGCGAGATGGACGGTCTGAATGTGTTCAGCTTCGAGAAATATGTGCTGGATGAGCAGATCATGGAAGCCAGAAAGTCCGTGGAGCGTATCGACATTTTCTCAGAGGAAGATATGGACCTGGAAACTATTCAGGAAGTAGGACCGGGAGGAAATTACCTGGCAGAGGAGGAAACCATTCTGCGCTACCGTACGGAAATTTACTATCCGGAGCTTTACAGCCTGGAAAATTACGCAGAGTGGGAGCGCAGCGGAAGAGTGTCCGTGGAGCAGAAAGCAAAGGAACGGGTGGAAAAACGCCTGAAAGAATACACGGCGCCGGAGTACACAGAAAAACAGAGAACTGTGCTTAAAAAGGCTCTGGAGGGATTTGACCTGTAATATGACAAAAGGCATACAGCCTGACGCTGTGTGCTGAAAAGGAAAAGCAAAAGAAGAGGGAGGTTGTTCTATGACCATTATTGATAACATAGTAGTTGTTGTATGTTTCGTCGGTATTCTGCTGGTAGGGTATTACTTTTCCAAAACATCTCAGGATATGGACAGTTTCTATAAAGCGAACCGTGCCCTGCCCTGGTCACTGGTAGTCGGCACGCTGATGGCATCCTGGTACGGCGGTGCAGGTGTTGTGGGTACGGTTGGATATTCCACCACCATGGGATTTGCGGGCTTCTTTATCTGGTCTATCGGCGCCCATGCGGTGCGCTTTCCACTGGCACTGTGGGTGGCACCCAGAATCTCCGTAAAGGCAAAGGGGACCATTCCGGACCTTCTGCGCGTGCATTACGGAAAATTCGCCGCTGTCTTAGGTGCGATTGTCATTGTCATCACCTGTCTGTCCATCGGAGAGATCGCGGCAGTAGGATATGTAGGAGAAGGCGCCTGGCATGCGGATAAGGTGTTGGTTGCGGCCATTGTTGTGGCTATTTCCATTGGTGTTACCTGTCTGGGCGGTCTGATGGGTGTGGCCGTGACAGATATGATCTTCTTTTTCCTGATGGTAACCTGTGTGTCCTCCGCGTTTCCGAAGCTGTTTTTCGACGTGGGCGGACTGGATGGCATTAAGGCAGCGCTGAGCGGTCCTGCCCCGGAGATGCTTACCGCGTTCGGCGGAATACCTGTTCCGCAGGCTGCAATTTTGATTATCCTCTGTATCAACCTGTATAAAGACCCGGCATTTTATCAGAGGTTCGCAGCAGCCAATTCACCGAAAACAGGTAAAAGAGCCATGCTTTTATGCTTCTCCATCTGGCTGTCTTTCGACGTAGTCACCATTATGACAGGAACCATTATCCGTGTGCGTGATACAGCCCTGGCTGTTCAGCCGGAGGTTACTTATGTGGCTACGGTTGTGCAATATCTGCCGGTGGTGGCAAAAGGCCTGTTTATCGTAGGTATTCTGGGAGCTATCATCTCCACTCTGGACAGTTATTACCTGATTGGCGGGGAAATTATCTCCAACGATATCATTTACATGCTCAGAGGGGACAGGAAACTGAAAGACAAAGTCAGCATCACGATCACAAGGGTGGCAGCAGTGATTTTCGGTGTCATTGGTCTCGCTACAGCATTCAGATTTGACCGTGTGTATGACGCATTCCTGTTTTTGAGCAGTATCAGTATGACGCTGCTGTTTGTGCCTATCATTGCGGCACTGATGTATGACGGCAGGAAAACGAATGTGGCAGGTATTGCCAGCATGCTTGTGGGTGGTATTACCTGGATTATATTCCAATATGTATGGCCTGTGACCATATCAGGCGTAACCATTGACCCGGTTCTGATCGGCCTGCCGCTTTCCTTTGTGGCCTTCCTGATCGGAAACCGATTCGGAAAGGATTTGTACGCAGAACGCAGACTGAAAGGTATGTAAGGAGGAAGCGATATGAAGGACCAAAAGGAAAAAGTCAGTGAACTGACAGAACAGGAAAAATCGGAATTGAAAGTGGAATGGCTGGGTGTGGACGGTGCTTTAGTGCTCCTCTATATTGTACTGGCATGTATTTACGGATACGGCATGCTGAACAGCGTTGATTTTATTATTGGAATTATGGCCCCGGGAATCGCGATTCTCATCACAGTGGGCGTATTCCTGAAATATTGTACGGAAGTTGTATCTTTTGCCACAGGCAAAAAGGGCAATGACAAGAAAAAGAAATAATAACAGTATCTGCACAGGGCTGTACGGCAGATGGGCGGTAAAGCCCTGTGCATAAAAAATGAAAACAGATAACGGCTGCGTATGGCTGTATTGAGATAAGGAATTGCAAGGAGGTACGGGTTTATGAAGATAGAATGTTTTCCTGTGAAAATGAAAGAGGAGGAAGCGCTCAGGATCGCCCAGGGAGGAAAAAATCCTGTTGTGCGGGCACTGTTCGGAAGAAAGAAAATCAACCTCCGCATTATGTATCTGGAAAGCCGTTATATCACATATGAAATGACATTCAAAGACAATATCATTGTAAAGACCATAAAAAAGAAAAAAGAGGAAGACAAACAGAAAATACGGGTGATGGTGGAAGCTACCACCTGCAGTGCATCTTATGTGGAGGATGACATTACAACAGAAGTAAAAGATGTGGAAGAAAATGATATCCAGCCTACATACTACGAGGACAAGAGACTCACAGACTGCGGCGCCATCATGGCGGGCCGGATGGTGAGACGTCATGTGGGCAGGAATTTAGCTATAAAGCCGGTTGAGGAGCGCAAGGTCTATCGTCCGTTTTACATTGCCATTTACGGAGACATGGTGGAAGGGACAAAGGCCAGATATATGCCCATAGCGGCAGACGGAAATGTAGTGTGCAGAAATTTTTAAAGGGGAAAGCAGATGAAAGCAGAAGAGATAAAAAAAGTAGTATTAGGCGAAAAACTGACCATAGAAGAGTTCATGGCAGTGGCACGTTTTCACGCGGAGGTGGAATTTTCGGAAGCGTACAGAGAGCGTGTGGAAAAATCCAGGAAGATCGTTGAGACATGTGTGAATGAGGCGCGGGTAGTGTACGGCACCACCACAGGCTTCGGTGCTCTGGTCACAAAGACCATAGGAAAAGAGGACGCGGAAAAATTACAGAGAAATATTATTCTGACACACTCTACCAGTGTCGGAGAACCTTTTAAGGAGGAGGAGGTAAGGGCTATTATCCTGATGGTCCTGCAGAGTCTCGGCATGGGAGTCAGCGGTGTACGGATAGAGCTTCTGGAGCATTACCGGGATTTCCTGAACAAGAATCTGATTCCCTACACGCCCAGGGAAGGCTCTGTGGGATATCTGTGTGCGGAGGGCCACATTGCGGCGGTATTACTGGGAGAGGGAAGGGCCTATTACAAAGGAGAACTCTCAGACAGTAAAACAGCGCTTGGCAAAGCGGGAATGGCGCCTTTTGCCCCCAGTTACAAGGAGGGCCTGGCACTTCTTAACGGGACTTCTTCCCCCACTGCCCTTGCTGCCATCGGTATATATGACCTGTTAAAAGCCGTGGAATCCGCTGACGTGGTGGCTGCCATGTCCTTTGAGATGCTGAACGGACTTCTGCGCGCCTATGACGAGAGAGTATTGAACTGCCGTCCCCAGAAGGAGCTTCTGGAGACTGCGGATATCATCAAGCGTATGCTGCGCGGTTCCCAGGTGACGAAAAAGGCAGAGGGGACTCATGTACAGGACCCCTTATCCCTCAGATGTATTCCGCAGCTTCACGGCGCGGTGAAGAAAACCCTCAGGGATGCCTGGGCAGCCATTGAGGTGGAGATCAACGGATGCGCGGACAATCCGATCGTATGCGGAGAGCCGGACGATCCCCAGGTGTTCTCCAATGGGAATCCGGATGCCTCCTATGTGGGGATTGAGATGGATTCCGCCTGTATTGCAGCCACAGCGGCAGCGAAAATGTCAGAGCGCAGAAATGTCCGTTTCCTGGACGAAAAACTGTCTGCGCACCCTTATTTCCTGATTAAAAAGCCGGGCCTGAATTCCGGCCTTATGATACCCCAGTATACGCAGGCAGGTCTGCTGAATGATATGAAGATCTTATCCGCCCCTGCATCTGTGGACAGTGTGACCACAAGCGCCAACCAGGAGGACTATGTATCCATGGGATACAATGCCTGCAAAAAGGCGCTTAGCATAGCGGAAAAATTTGAGTATATCCTGGCCATCGAACTGCTCTCCGCTTATCAGGCGCAGCAGTTTGTGGATGCTTCCCTGGCAAGGGGTGAGGGAACAGCAGCTGTACTGGAAGTGATGAAAGATCTGGTTCCTGTCATGGAGGAGGATATCTATATTTATCCTTACCTGGAAAAATTAAAAGACTGGATTCACGACGGCGGACTTTTAAACAGCGCCCGCGTTGTACTGGAAAAGTAAAATGAACGGAGGTTTTTAAATGCAGTTAACACAGCACCAGCAGGATATGCTGGATGGAAAATACGGAAAAGGGACAGCGTACGCCATGAAAATACAGGCGGCCATTGGTGAGTCCTTCGGAGCAGAGAGGATGGTTCCCATCACCAGGGCACATGTGGCCCTGTCAAATCAGGAGGCAGACCTGTGGTTTGCGGAGAAAATGCTGGCAGGAGGCGCAAAATGCCGCGTGACACCTACCGTCAATCCGGGTTTCTGTCTGGAATTTTTCAAAAACAGGGATATGGTAGCACCGGAGTATGCGGATCTGATGCAGAGAACGCACAATGCCTACAAAGCACTGGGCGCACAGCTTTCCTACAACTGTACCCCTTATATTGACACCAATGTACCGAATTACAGGGAAGTGATCGCCTTTTCTGAGTCCAGCGCCACACCTTATGCCAATGCCGTGTGGGGTGCCAGGACAAACCGGGAGGGTGCAAACAGCGCACTCTGTGCAGCCATCACAGGTTATGTGCCGGAGTACGGCCTTTTGCTTGATGAGAACAGAAAGGGCGATATTCTGGTGGAGATCCGGGCAGATGTGAAGAATGATTTTGACTATCATATCATCGGCATGCTGGGCAAGAAGATCGGGGAGGGGATTCCCGTATTCACCGGCTTTCCGAAAGAGACTATCACCAAGGAAGCACTGAGAAATCTGGGTGCCCAGCTCAATACTTCAGGTGCCTACGGCATGTATCATATTGTGGGATTTACACCGGAAGCGCCTGATCTGGAAACTGCGTTTGGAGGCAGGACACCAAAGAGGACCGTTGTGATCACCAATGAAGATAAGGAAGCGATCTTAAAAGAAATCTCTCTGGACGGCAGCAGAAAAATTGATTTTGCCATGTTCGGATGCCCCCACTTCACCCTGGAGGAAGTAAAATATATTGCGGAGAAGCTGGCAGGAAAGAAACTGGAAAAGGAAATGTGGATCCTCACATCCAGCCATGTAAAGGAAATGGCAGTCCGTATGGGATTTGATGATATTATCACGAAAGCAGGGGGCTTTATCGTGCCGGACAGCTGCCCGGACCAGCCCTGCTGGCGTCACCTGACGGGCAAGGTGGGCATCACGGAATCACCGAAATGTGCTTACTATCCCCAGCGAAGAGGCATTCATTTTGTCATCCGCGACCTGGATACATGTATCGAAGCAGCACTCACAGGGGAGGTAAAATAACATGGGAAAAAGATTTACATGCCATAAAATTTCTGAGGGCCGCGCAGAGGCGCAGGCCGTTGTGTCAAAAGACCATATTATGTTCTATCTGATAGACCCTGCCACAGGCACCGTCATAGAGAAGGCCCATGATCTGGAGGGAAAATCCGTTGCCCATAAGGTGCTTATCTTCCCGGGCGGTAAGGGCAGCTCCGTGGTACAGGCAGACGGCCTCTACCAGTTAAACCTGAAGGAAAACGCACCGGCTGCTATGATCATTGAGCACCCCGAAACCGTTCTGGTATCCAGTGCCATCATCATGGAGGTGCCCATGGTGGACAGAGTAGAGCCGGAATTTTATGAAACCGTGAAGGATGGCGACAGAATCGTGGTAGATGCGGACCGGGGGTTTATTGAGATCCTGGAGGAAACGGAGGAGAGCAAGTGATTCAATTGACGAAGGAAGAGCAGGATATCCTGGACGGCAGAGAGGGAAGGCTCCGTCAGACAGCACTGGAGAATATTGTGCGCTATGCTCAGGTGCTCGGCGCCGAAAAGCTCTGTAAAGTGACGAAAGCCACTGTATTCTGCGGTAATCACAATTACCTGAATGTCTGTGAGTGCGGGGATTTCCATGATGTATTTACCAGGATGAATCTGGCACGCGATGAGAGAATCGTCTTTGACAGCGTGGATAAGGACTGTTATGTGCAGTCCTGCGTGGCTGCCAGCGATCAGTTTGACTATGAGATCTTTGACCAGCCGAAGGAGGAGTTTGACAAGAACAGCTATTATCTGGAGGAATCCAGAAAAGCGGGGGTCACCATAGCCGGCTCCTGTTCCCCTTATCTGATGGGGTGGCTGCCTGTTCGCGGAGAGCATTTTGTGACGACAGAGTCAGGGGTTACCATTATAGGCAACTCCATCTGGGGCGCATGCTGCAACGCGGATGGGATAGAGGCGGCTTTCTGGTCAGCAATCTGCGGCAGGACACCATACTGGGGATACCATGTGAAGGAAAAACGTTACGGCACCCATCTCATACATGTGGATGCAGCGCTTGACTCTCCCCTTGAATGGGAAGTGCTCGGCAAGGCCATGGGAAAACGCCTGCCTCTGACCGGATGTACACCGGTGCTCACCGGCAATTTTGAGGGCGTGGATTTTGTGAAGCTGAAAAGCTTTTTTACGGCCCTTGCCATTACCACCAACTGCCGGATGTGCCATATTGTGGGAATCACGCCGGAAGCCAATACACTGGAGGAGGCTTTCATGGGACATGAGGTGCAGGAGGAATTTACTTTGACAGAAAAGGATATTCGCACAGCCTATGAGGCGCTCTGTGAGACGGAAGAAGGTTCTGTGGATCTGGTCAGCCTGGGCTGTCCCCACTATGATATCCATCAGATCAAGGAAGTCGCTGATTATATTTGTGGAAAAAAAATACACGATGGTGTAAGATTTATGGTATGGACCGTGTATCCGATCAAGGCCATGGCGGATTTAAACGGATATACGAAGATCATCGAAGATGCCGGGGGAACCATACAGACAAGTACCTGTCCGGTCACCATCGGAGACTGTTTCCTGAAGCACTACAAAGGCCAGGCTTACGACAGCCTGAAGCAGTCCGGAAGCGTGCGTTCAGACGGCTGTGCCGAGCGTGTTTATTATACGGATAAATACCGCTGCATGGATGCGGCAGTTTCCGGTGTGTGGAAGGAGGAATACCGGTGGAAAAAATAGTTCTGCAGGGCAGAGGCGTCATACCGGGCATTGTGGAAGGGGAAGCACTGGTGTGTGCCGACAGTATTACGGGATGGGGCGGCATTGACCCCAAAACCGGTGTGATAAAAGATTATGAGAACATCAACAAAGGGAAGAGCATAAAAGACAAGATTCTGATCATGCCGGGCAGCAAGGGGTCCAATGGATGGTCCTGTTATTTCGGGGCTGCCAGGGCTGCCGGTTCTGCGCCAAAGGGCTGGGCCTTTTCCAGAATAGACAGCAGCGCAGGGGTGGCAAGCGCTGTTATGCAGATTCCCACCGTGGTGGATTTTTCCAAGGAGGATGACCCCTGCGTGCGGGTGAAGACAGGAGACTATGTGAGGCTTGACGGAACAAAAGGCACGCTGGAGATCCTGAAGACGTCTTTGCAGTGAAGAAAAAGTGATAGATTGAAGGCCGGGACCATGGCAGAGCCGGCACAGGAAGAGAGGAATAACCTGCTATGCTCGTGAAGAAGATTAAAGATTCAGAAGTGCAGATGATTCATGAGAAGTCTCTGGAAATTCTGGAGAGTGTGGGCGTGAATTTTGAACACCGGGAAATTCTGGAGGTATTCAAAAAAAGAGGAATCCGGGTGGATGGACAGAGGGTGTATTTTGAACGCTCTCTGGCAGAGGAGATATTGAGAGGACTGAAACCCAGCTTTACCATAGAGACACCTTTTGCCAGCCTGAAAATAGGGGATGGAGGAAAGGCCATCTCCACTGCCTCAGGTGCCATGACCATATTGAGAGACGGGGATATCTGTACCCCGACAGTAAAAGATTATATTGATGCCACGAAGATGGATGAGACCAGCCGTTTTGTCAATCTGTGCTGTGTGCCGGGTATCTATGCCTCGGGCCTTCCGGACGGCAAGGTGGAACTGTTAAAGACGGTCCTGAGCCTGAAATACTCCAAAAAGCCACTGATCGCGTCCTGCGAAACAGGAAAAAGCGCTGCGGAGTCCATTGCATTCATCCGGGACTTTTACGGTGAGACGGGAGAATATTTTACAATCGGTGTGGAGAATGTCATCTCCCCGCTTCGATACAGCAGGGAGGACGTGGCAGCGACCCTGGCCTATGTCAAGCAAAACCAGCCGGTTGTCATCACCTGCTGTTCCGCACCCGGCATGACCAGCCCCATCACGGTGGGCGGGACTGTAGTGCAGAACAATGCGGAAGTACTGGCAGGCATTATTATGACCCAGGTGGTAAATCCCGGTGTTCCGGTGGTCTACGGCAATGTAACTTACAGCGCGGACATGCGCAAGGCAGTTCCCATTTCCTGGGGGCCGGAGGTTGCGGTGTTTATGCAGTACGCTAAGGCCATGGCTGATTTTTACGGTATTCCCTCCCGGGTGGGAGGCTCCCTGTCAGGCGCAAAGCAGCTTGACTGGCAGGACGGCGCGGAGACTGCCGTGTCACTCATGACCACCTTTGACTGTGATACGGATTTTATTTTCCATGCGTTTGGTGAGATGGACTGTTTAAATGTATTCAGCCTGGAAAAATACGTGCTGGACGAGGAGCTGCTGGAAGCCAGATTCTCCGTGGAGAACTGCGATTATATAACAGAGGAAGCCATTCATATGGACATGATCAAACGAGTGGGACCGGGGGGGACCTACATGCTGGAGGATGAGACACTGGAGCTGTATCAGAAAGAGCTGTTTCACCCCAGGCTGTTCAACAGTGAGATCTACCACAACTGGAAGCAGCTCGGCATGCCCTCTGTCATCTTAAAAGCCCAGGATATGGTGAGAGAGCGTCTGGATGCCTACTGTCTGCCTGTCTATGATAAACGGCAGACACAGATGCTGGATGAGCTTCTGGCAATTCTGTGAGAAGAGTAACTGTGAGAGTACGATACAGTTACAGAGAGGATAAATGTTATGGGTGTTACAGTAAAAATAGAAGAGATAAAAGAGCTGATGAGAAAGGCTCTGGCCTTAAGGGGCATTACGGGGGAATACGCGGAATTCATGATCTCCGATTATCTGGAATCAGAACTGGAGGGGCACAGAACCCACGGATTGTCAAAATTTTTGACGGTGGATGCAGGCCTTTCCAGGAGAAGCGGAGAGATGAAGCTGTTAAAACAGAAGGGCTGTTATGCCCAGGTGGACGGTAACGGAGAACTGGGCCATATCGCGGCACTGTATTCCACCAATCTGGCCATCGCCGCGGCAAAGGAACACGGCGTGGGAATCACGGCGCTGAAAAATGTGGGCCGCTATTCAAGGATCACCCCTTATGCCAGAAAGATATCGGGGGAGGGTCTTGTGGGTATGATCACCAACAACGGAGGCCCGGCCTGTGTGGCTCCCTTTGGAGGGGCAAAAGCCATGTTCGGTACAAATCCCCTTTGTTTTTCTTTCCCAAGCGGCAGGGGAAAGCCCTATGTATTTGACTTTGCCACCTCCCAGAAGGTCTGGGGAGAAGTGCGTCAGGCGATTGTGGAGAACCGCCCTCTGCCGGACAACTGTTTTATAGACGGAGAGGGAAATTTTACCACAGACCCGGAGAAAGCGGAGGCAGGCGTGCCCTTCGGCGGACCGAAAGGCTATGCCCTCTGTTATGCGCTGGAGGTGATGACCGGTGCTTTTGTGGGGGCGAAAATGGGTTACAACGCCAGGGATGAATATGATCTGGGTTACCTGTTTGTGGCATTTTCCCCGGAGATGTTCACAACTCTGGATACCTTTACAGAGGAGGTGGATGCCCTGGCCGGCGATGTGCGCGGCTGCCCGCCTATGAAACCGGGCGGTCAGGTGTTTGTACCGGGTGAAATATTCGGGAGCAGGCCGGTAAGCCAAATTCCGTCGGATGAGGCGGAAGTGGAGGAAGATGTCTACCGGAGGCTGAAGATCATGAGCGTGTCCCTGGAAGGCGGATACGAGAACAATAAAAAACTGAACTGAAATGCGCACGCAGCGGCTTGTCCCTGCGTGCGTCATTTAGCAGCGGAGGTATATATGGAACTTGTTACATTAGGAGGAAAAAATTCCCTGGAGCAGGTAGTGGCAGTAGCCAGATACGGGGCAAAGGTGGAATTTTCCGCAGAATACAGAGCGAGAGTCAATGCGTGCAGAGCACATGTGGAGCGTTTCAGCAGGGAAGGAAAAGCAATCTACGGTATCACTACGGGCCTGGGGGACAACTGCAGGAAATTCATTCCCGAGGAGGACAGAGTCAAGATCCAGAGAAACCATATTCTGGCCCATACGGTTTCCGTGGGGGAGCCGCTTGGTAAGGAGGGGGTCAGGGCCATGATGTTTGTCATGCTCCTTCACTTTGGAAGCGGCCACACCGGTTTTCGTCTGGAAACCCTGGAACTGATAAAGGAACTGCTGAACAGGAACATCACGCCCAGGGTGCCGAAGCACGGTTCTGTGGGCTACCTGGGCCTGGAATCACACATCGGCATGGTACTGATCGGGGAGGGCAGAGCCTGGTATGAAGGAGAACTTCTTTCCGGCGCGGAAGCCTTAGAACGCGCAGGCTTACAGCCCGCCGTCCTTGGCTCAAAAGAAGGCCTTACCCTTGTATCGGGAACCACATCCGTGACAGCCCTTGCCTGCCTGGCCTATTACGACGGCACGGTTCTTGCCAGGACAGCGGATGTGTCGGGTGCGTTCTCCCTGGAAATGCTCAAGGGAACGTTAAAGGCCATGGATGAAAGGCTCATGCGCGCCAGACCCCATCCGGGCCAGATGCAGACAGCCGAGAATATCAGACATATCTTGTCCGGCAGCCGGATCGCGGAAAAATACAGAGATTACCGCGTCCAGGACGCCCTGTCCCTGCGCTGCATGCCCCAGCTTCACGGAGCAGTGAAAAAGACATTGAAGGACGGCCTGGAGTCCATTGATATTGAATTGAATTCCTCTGTGGACAATCCTCTTATTTTTGAGGAGAACGGGGAGGCAGAGGCCCTTATGGGATGCAACGCGGACGGCACATACCTGGGCATGGCTTCAGATTTTCTCTGCATCGCCCTCACAGATCTGACCAAAATGGCAGAGCGCCGTACAGACCGGCTGGTCAACCGGCATCTGAGCGAACTGCCGCCTTTTTTAAATGCCAGTGCAGACTTCAATGACGGCCTTATGATGATCCAGTACACGGCAGCCGGCCTTGCAGGGGAGATGCGCCTTCTTTCCCATCCGGCTGTGGTAGACAATGTGCCTACCTGCGCCAACCAGGAGGACTATGTGAACATGGGATACAATGCCGCCAGAAAAGCCTGTGACGCAGTGGAGACTGCCCGGTATATCCTTGCCATTGAGCTGATCTGCGCTGCCCAGGCCAAAGAATTTTACCCGGCTGACCAGTCTTCCCCGGCTATCGAGGCGGTCTACGCGAAGATCAGGGAGGTCATGCCGCCGCTGAATGAAGATGCCGCACTGGAGCCTTATATCGAGGCTGTGCAGAACCTGATTTTAGAAGGTGAGATCCTGAAGGCAGTGCAGAATGCAGGTGTGGACGTAAAATTGTAAAACTGCAAAACGCGAATAGAGAAACAGACAGGCAAATCGGCTGGTTTGCCTGTCTGTTTTCGTATGCCATGGTTCTGCCCTGACAGGAGAACAGACAAATTACCACAGCATTCAAAAAAATGTATGCTGCCTATTGACAAAATTAACTGTAACTGATATAGTGACAGTAAAGGAACTGTAAACAATATCAATACAGATAAAACAATCTCCGGTACTCCCGGAAATCAAATACGAAAGGATGATAGAGCATGTCAGTAAACGCAATCGAAAAAACAAAATTCCAAACAGAGGTATTAGAATCCGAAAAACCGGTAGTCGTGGACTTCTGGGCTCCATGGTGCGGCTACTGCCGCAGGCTTGCCCCTGCGGTGGAAAGGCTGGAAGCTGAAATCGGCAGCAAAGTCACAGTGGCAAAAGCGGACATCGACGAACTGCCTGAAATTGCCCGGCAGTACGAGATAGACACCATCCCTACCCTGATCCTCTTTCAAGACGGAAAGGAAGCAGACCGCGTGGTCAATCCTCCCTCCCAGGACGCGGTAGAAGAGTGGTTAAAAACAAATCAGGTCATCTGACAAACAGGGAGGAATACAAATGAAACGGGATATATACGACGTGGCAGTTATCGGCGGAGGGCCCGGCGGATACACCGCTGCCCTCTACTGTGCCAGAAGCGGACTTTCTGTTCTGGTTCTGGAAAAAATGTCACCGGGAGGACAGATGGCAACCACCAGTGTTGTGGATAACTACCCCGGATTTGAAGAAGGAATCGACGGATTCGAGCTTGGGGAAAAAATGCAGCGTCAGGCCGAGCGGTTCGGCGCTGAGACATCTTTTGTAAATGTGACAGCAGTTGATCTGAAACAGGATATCAAGACCATTGAGACATCCAAAGGCCAGGTAAAAGCCAGAGCGGTTGTCCTCGCCACAGGCGCATCCCCAAGAGAGATCGGACTGCCTGAGGAACCATCCCTGCGCGGACGTGGTGTTGCCTACTGTGCCACCTGTGATGGGATGATGTACCGCGATAAGACGGTAGTTGTGGTGGGCGGAGGCAACAGTGCGGCAGCAGATGCCCTGTACCTGTCAAAAATATGTAAGAAGGTCTATCTGGTCCACAGAAGAGACACGCTGCGGGCCTCCAAAGTTTACCTGGAACCTCTGAAAAACAGCAGCGTGGAGTTTATCTGGAACAGCCAGGTAAAAGAAATCCTCCACGAGAAAAAAGTGACAGGTGTTGTGGTTGAGGACAAAAAAGGGCATCGGAAAGAAATCCCCTGTGACGGTGTCTTTGCAGCCATAGGCAGGATTCCCGACACCAAACTGTTTACCGGCCAGACAGAGCTTGACAGCCAGGGGTATATCCTGGCGGATGAGACGACCAGAACGAATCTGCCGGGTGTGTTTGCAGTAGGGGATGTGAGAACAAAACCTCTGCGCCAGGTTGTGACAGCAGCATCAGACGGAGCTGTGGCCTCCCATTTCATAGAGGAATATCTGGCATAAACCATTTTATGAAAAGCCTTCTGCAGGTATGGAAATCATATCTGCAGAGGGCTTTTTTCAAACACGCTCTAAAAGAGACTGCAGTCAAGCTTATCAGCCAGATATTCCAGGATTTTAATTCCCCCGATACTGTTTCCCTTCTCATCCAGCGCCGGTCCGTACACTCCGATACCCATCCGGTCCACAACCACAGCCGCGATTCCGCCGCCCACGCCGCTTTTGGCGGGAAATCCCACCTTCATGGCAAACCTTCCGGAACCGTCATACATGCCGCAGGTGAGCATCAGCGCACGGAGCGCTTTGGCGCAGGAAGGTTCAATGAGATTCTCCCCTGTAAAAGGATTCGTCCCATGGTTTGCCAGCACAGCGCTGAGATTGGCAATGTCAAGGGCTGTCACATCTACAGAGCACATCCGGAAATAAAAATCCAGACATTCCTCCACATCTCCCTCCAAAATCCCCGATGCCTTCAGGTAGTAAGCCAGGGCACGGTTCCGGTCCCCGGTGCTTTTTTCGGACAGATAGACATTTTCGTTGAGGCAGATCGCGTCATTGTTGCACAGATGCCGGATGTAGGTGAGGAAACGTTCAAACCGCTCCTCTGTATCCTTACCGTCAATACAGCTGGCCACGGTGATGGCACCTGCGTTGATGAAAGGATTGAAGGGGCGTGTCTTTGTTTCCAGCTTGATGATCGAATTAAACGGATCACCGGTAGGCTCCACACCCACCTTGTCCTGAAAGAGGTATTCCCCACCCCTGTCGTGCAGGGCAAGGATCAGAGAGACCAGTTTGGAAATGCTCTGAATGGTGAAGGGCCTGTCATAATCCCCCTCTTTTAAAATCTCCTGATCCAGATTTACAATGCAGACACCGAGCTGGTGTTTGTTTACCCGGGCAAGTTCCGGGATGTAATCTGCCGGCTGTCCGAGTCCTGTAAAGCATTTTCCGTAGGACAGGGCATCGTGCAGACAAGCCTGTGATATCATGTGTTTTGTCTCCTTTATCAAATCGTTCTTTATTTCCATTGTACATCAAAAAAGATTTCTGGCTACCCCGCAAATGCCACGAAAAAACCACCTGAAAATTGTATATTATTCACGAAACAGAAGAAAAATATAAAAACATATTGACTAAAATGCCGGAATGATTTATTGTACAATTAACGTACGTTCTTTAAATGTTCTTTTAATAAAAAAGAGAACCCAATACAACAGGAGGAAAAATAATGAATTATTTTGACGTGGCGAACAGCAGACTGCTCTACGTGCTGGTGGGCATAGGGCTGCTGTACATTTCCGGACTTGTGGTGGTGTTTATGCGCAAAGCCTGGAGGCGGGCACTGGAACTTGGAATCCCCAAAAAAACGATCCTGGAGGTTGTCAAATCCTCTGCCGTGTTTACCGTGATCCCATCCATCTCTGTAATTATCGGACTCTTCTCCCTCTCCGCAGTGCTGGGAGTTCCCTGGTCCTGGTTCCGGCTCTCCGTGGTGGGCGCTGTGAGCTATGAACTGACAGCAGCGGAAATGGTGTCGGACGCGCTGGGATTCCAGTCAGCGGGAGCCATGGCTGCAGCCAATAATTACCAGGTGTTCGGGGCAATTATGTTCGTAACCAGTATATGCATTTTGGCGGGAATGATAACAAATATTTTCTGCGCGAAAAGAATTCAGGTGAGCATGACGAGATACAGAAAAAGCAAGGGCGCCTGGGGAGCTGTTTTCAATTTTTCATTTGCCGCGGCCCTGGTCGCTGCTTTTATCCCCTACATCATTCTGGGCGGTTCCGTGGGAATCGTAGTGCTGATCGTAAGCGCCTGCGTGTCGGCTGTCATGTTCTATATTGTGGGAAAATACAAAATACAGTGGCTTGGCAGTTTTATCATGTCAGCGGCTCTCATCATGGGTATGATCGCTGCGGTCATGGCCACCAATATTCTGGGATAAAGGAGAATTGAGAATGAACAAAAACGGATTAAGCGAATACACCAATTCGGTCCATCGGATCGGCAGGATCGGAACCGTGATCGCCATTGCGGTCATGCTGGGAATTCCGGTTACCATGTGTACATATTTTGACATGTGGCCAAAAGCAGCAGATCTGCTCATGTTCTGCGGCGGCCTTCTGGCTCTGTATGTTCCCACGGGGATTGTGGAGTCTGTCACTTACACTCCCATTTTAGGCTCCTCCATTTACATGAGCCTGATCACCGGAAATGTGTCAAATATTAAGCTGCCCTGCGCACTCAATGCCCTTGATATCGCCAAAGCAGAGCAGAATACCGACGAGGGGGATGCGGTCTGTACCATAGCCATTGCCGTCTCCTCTCTGATCACCATTGCTGTTGTCATTGTGGGCGTGCTGATGCTGGTTCCGCTGCAGCCGCTTTTAAGCTCCCCCACAGTTCAGGTGGCAACCTCTTATATGCTGCCGGCACTCTTCGGATGTATGTTCATCCGCCTTATGGTGACGAACCCGGCAGGCGGCAGGATCACGGGAAAGTGGAAGATGATGATACCGCCCATTCTGTTTTTGCTGGCTATTCTGGTGTTTGTGACAAAGTTAAACAGGGGAATCGGTGTGCTGATCACCATTCCGGTCATGATCCTCTCCTCCTGGCTGCTCTTTAAGTCAGGACAGGTCAAGGTCATACAGGAAGGACAGCCATCTGCAGAGGAAAAGCAGCCAAATACCGTAAAAAATGAAACGATCACAGAGAAATAAAGGAGACCAGCTATGAAAAGTCAACCCTAAATTAGCAAAAGATTATATTTATTTTCTGACCGGAAAAATGGCTAA